>JAACDH010000377.1 GCA_009936995.1 Rhodobacterales bacterium | reverse complement strand
CTCGGATTCTCTGGAAATCTCTTTCGATTCAAGTGAAGACGGAGCGGTGTCCCGGGCATTGTGGGGTACATGTCCCTGACAATGACCATCACCGCTTCACCACCCGATCTCGATATTGGTGCGCTCTTCGACGCCCATGCGGAGGGGCTGTGTCGGCTGGTGCATCGCCTCACTGGATCGCGTGAAGTCGCTGAAG
This sequence comes from Rhodobacterales bacterium, assembly GCA_009936995.1. Classification (GTDB taxonomy): domain Bacteria; phylum Myxococcota_A; class UBA796; order UBA796; genus JAACDH01. The sequence continues at coordinate 2,230 of JAACDH010000377.1, read as the reverse complement.
AAGTTGTTCAAGAGGTGTTTATCACTGCATGGAACAAGAGATTTGAACTCGATGATCCCACGCATCTGCGCACCTGGCTGTACCGGGTTGCGGTGAACCATGTGCGGCATCGCCGGCGATCGAAGGCCCGGTTTCTGTCGTTCCTGGATCGGCTGAGGGCCCAACCCGAGCCCAACGAGTCTCTGGCGCCCGATCGTAATATTGAGCGTCAACAGTCCGCCGTTCGCATTCACGCGGTTGTCGCCAAGCTGACGCCGAAACAACGCGAGGCCTTTGTGCTGTACGAACTGGAAGAGATGCCCGGCAGCCAGGTCGCGCTGATTCTGGGCGTGCCCGAGAACACGGTCTGGGCGCGTCTGCGCTTGGCACGCAACCATTTTCGCGAGATCTGGAACCGAGAATACGGTCGAGGAGAATCCCCATGAGCGCACCGCTACGTTGGAAAGACGATCCCTCCTTTAAAGTAGAGACTGGTGTGAGTTTGGCGGACGAAGTTACCGCCGTGGGCGGGTACGCCCTGAAATCCATGCGAGCCGCAGTGGTGGCAGGAGGTCCCACCCCTAAAGGCCGATCCGGCTGGGCTACCTGGGGTGGAAGTGCCGTTGTAGTGTTGGTGGCGGCGTGGATGTGGTGGCCTGTCTCTGACCTGCAAAAGACTTCGGCGCTACCTATCGACGTAGCGAGCTTAGTGGTCCAGCCCCAGATGATTGACGCAGCGGTGTCCGCGCCCAGTCGCGCGGTGGGAATGGCCCTCGAGGTCGTTCGCGATCACCCGTCCGCCCCCACCGCATCTCCGCTAGAAAAGCCTATGATCACCATTGAACCTTCCCTCTCGCCTGTGGTGCAGGTAGAGGTCGGGCCGGCCCCATCTACCGAGTTCGACGTCCAGGCTCCGGGAACCGCTGACGCTCCCGAGAGGTCGTCCGCACCGGCCTCCGACCTTGCTCAGCAGCTCGCGCTGTACCGCCAAGGTCAGTCCGCGTTGGACTCCGGCGACTTGTCTGCAGCGGGCGAGTCGTTTCAGCGGTATCTTGAGACATGGCCGAATGGTCAAGTCCGCGACGAGGTGCTGGTGTCTGTTCTCGAAATCATCATTCAACATCAGCAGTGGTCACAGGTCGAAACCCTGGCCGGCCAGCTTGGCGCAGTTCAAGCCCTGTCCAGTCGTCACAACGAGTTCCGACGGGTTCGCGCCGAGGCACTCTCCCAGCTGAACCGCTGCCCAGAAGCCCTGAAGTTAGTTGAGTCTCTGTCCCGCCCCGATTCCCAAGCCGTGAAGCAGCGTTGTCGACGCGTTCAGCCATAGTTCGCACAGCCCTTCTCGGCTGTGTGGGGCTACTTTGGGGCTGCCCTACCGAGTCCATCATTGCCTCAGAGTTTGACCAAGACCAGGATGGGCAGGCGAAGCCAGAAGGCGATTGCGACGACGAAAACCCATTGATTGGACTGGGTTTCGACGAGATCTGTGATGGTCTCGACAACAACTGCAACGGATTCCCAGACTCGGGTGGCATCTGCGAACGCGAGGAGCGCTTCAATCAAATCCCCGTCCTTGACTTACTCTTTGTGATCGATGGCAGCTGCTCGATGACGGCGGAGCGGCTGCGGGTGAGCGAGGGCGTGGTTCAGATGGTTCCCCACGTCATTTTGCCGTTCCACGATGTGCATGTGGGCGTAATCACCATGGACATGACAGCGCTCGAGTTCGCCGGAAAGTTGGTCGACGAAGACGGACGGCGTTGGGTCGACGGTACCGAGAATCAAGAAGTGGCGACCGCGTGGCTGCAGAGCGCCGTCAGCGTGGACGGTGTCGGGCAACCGCTCGAGCAAGCGCGGGCTGCGGTGACTTCGGCGCTGGTCGAGCACAGAGACACCGCGAACGAAGGGTTCCGGCGTCCCGATGCTGATTTAGCTTTGGTGATGATCTCGGACGAAGACGACAATAGCGCCGCGCCCAGCTATGACGACTTTCGCGACTGGTTGGCGGAAGACCCAGGTCTGGGAAGGGTTACGGTCCACGCCATCGTCGGCACCGGCGCTCCCGCTTTCTGTGCGGGTAGCGTGGGCACCTCCCACCTCGCTCTGGTCGAGGTCACGGGAGGTACATCGCTCTCGGTCTGCGAAGACGATTACGGTCCGTTCATGGTCGGCTTGGGCCAGGCGGTGATCGACCACGCGCTGCCTACTTCATACGTCTTGCGTGAGTCCGCTCGGCGCGACACCCTCCACG
>JAACDH010000376.1 GCA_009936995.1 Rhodobacterales bacterium | reverse complement strand
GGCGGCGCGCGCGGCCGCCGCGGCGGCGCGGGGGGGCGGGGGGGGCCCCCGGGGGCCGTCGGGGGCCCGGCGCGGGGGGGGTGGGATATAGCCACGCCATGCGACACCTACTGCCCCTTGCTCTCTGCCTCGCGCTCTTCAGCTGTAAAGGCCCCTCCGACTCTGAAGATGAGCAGATCACCAATCTGCCCAACGAGCCCGGCGGCAATCCGCTGGTCCCGGGCGAGGCGATGTACCCGTTTCCCTCCGACTTTTACCTGTCGGACGATGCGAACTCCCGCACTGGCCAGGTCATCGACATTCCGGCCGAGGCGCTCCCTGGCGGCATCGTGCCCGAGACGTTCACTGGCATTGACGGGTGGTCTCGCGCGCCGTTGATTCTGGCCCACTTCGAGGGTGGCGTGGACGCTGCTTCTCTGCCAGACCCTCGGGACGAGGCGGCTTCCGTCTCCGATTCGTCCCCGGCCTTTCTGGTGCGTGCCGACACCCAAGAGCGGATTCCGGTGCTGATCGAGCTCGATGTAGACGCCTCGCCCGAGACCAAGAAGGCGCTGATTCTCCGTGCCCATCAGGCCCTCGAGCCCGCCACCACCTATGTGGTCATCATCCGCGACCTCCTTCAGTCAGCCGATGGGGGCGGTCCGCTGCCTACCAGCGAGGCCTTCCGAGCGTTGCGCGACGGCGTGGTCACCGACAGCAATGAGGTGGAGACCCAGCGCGATGACTTCGTGAAGGTGAACGAGGCCATCGCCGCGCAGAACCTGCAGCCCGAAGAGGTCGTGCTCGCCTGGTCGTTCACCACCCGGTCCCGCGAGCAGGTGGTCAACCCGCTGTTGTCGATGACCGACCAAATGATGGCGGCGACCCTGGCGCAGTTTGTGGTCGACACCGACGAGCTTGTCGGTCAAAACAGAGAAATTCGTGGACATGTCGAAGCGCCGAACTTCATCGGTCCCGAGGGCACCATCGTGGTCGACGACGATGACAGAGCCGTTCAGCAGGGCGTCCGCGACGTGCCCTTCCTGGTCACCATCCCCGAGACCGTCGACGAGACTCGTCCTACGGTCCTGTACGGCCACGGGTTCTTTAGCCACATGGACGAGCCCACCTGGGGGTCGTTGCAGGGCCTGATTCAGCCCGGCCGGGTGACCATGGTGTCGACCAACTTCATCGGCTTCAACGAGAACGACCAGTTCGAAGCCTTCGCCATCCTCGCCGACCTCAACCGCACCGACGAGATCAGCGCCATGCAGATGCAGTCCGAGGCGCACTTTGTGATGCTGTCGCGGTTGGTGAAGGAGCAGATGGCCGGCGTGATTACCGAGAACCGCGGCAGTGGTGACTTCCCGGTGATGACCGCCGACAACGTCCTCTACATGGGCATCAGCAACGGCGGCACCCAGGGTCTCACCATCATGAGCGTGGCCCCGAACATCGACCGCGGCATCCTGGTGGTGCCCGGTGGCGGCCTGATGCACTTCCTCCAGCGGGCGTCGCCGTGGGTCACCATGGGGCCCGTTTTGGCGGGTGGGTTCACCAGCGATCTCGACTTCCAAGTTGGTATTTCGCTGATGCAAGTCCACCTCGATCCCTGGGACAGCATCAACTTCGTCGACCACATGGTCTCTCCGCGCTTCGAGGGTCGTCCCGAGGTGAAGATCGTGATGCACGAGGCTATGGAGGACGCTCAAGTTAACAATATGGTCACCCATTGGATTGCGCGAACCGCTCATGTGCCCATGTTTGTGCCCAACAGCCTCGAGCCCTACGGCGTCGACACCATTCCATCCCAGGACTACGACGGCCCTGCCGCGTTGTACATTTACGATGAGGGATACGCGCCCTTGCCCACCACGAATCATCCGCCGGAAGAGAATGGCTCCCATGGATCGGTTCGCGAGCTTGAGGTGTACAAGGACCACGTGATGGCCTTCATCGAAGACGGCAGCATCGTCTACACCTGCGACGGCGCCTGCGACCCAGACTGATCGACGGTGGACAGCCTACGAAATAAGGTACAGCCATGCAGTCATTTTCCCGAGCTCTCGAAGCCGCAGAGTCCCTTGCAGAGGAAGGCGACTTCGACACCGCCTTGGCTCAGCTCGATGCGCTCTTGTCGGGCCTTGCCCCCGGTCCCGCCAGCAAGCTGCATTTGATGCGGTGCACCCTCATCGCCCGAGCGGGCCGGCTCGAAGACGCGCTAGAAGCCTTCACCCGGTCCGAGGCCCTCGCCAACGCTTCGAAACGCACCGACGTCGTCCTCGAAGGCCAAGTCACTCGCGCGAGTATTCTCGCCGCTTTGGGAGACTACGACCGAGCCATTCCACTGTTGGCCAAGACCATCCAGGCCTTGTCTGAGCACGAACAGCTGAGCGTCCTGCACGCCGACGCAGTGGCAGAGCTAAAGAGCTATCGCACCCTGGTTTCGCCCAACACCCGACAGAAATGGGCGGCGATGCTTGGGCGTTAGCCATCACCCGGTTCTTCGGGGTCCATGACGCTGTTGAAGCTGTCGTCTGCTAGGGTCTTGAAATGGCCTTCCATTACACTAGAACTCCCTGGACTCAACACCTGCTTAGCGGCACGGTGCTGCTGCTGGCCGTCGCCCTCGGCGCCACCGACACCTTCGCGAGCGCCTGGTCCCACTGTGTTGCCCGCGTCGACGGCTGGGTGCTGCTCACCGGTGGGCTCGTCGGGCTGCACACGCTGGTTTACTACCCCGTTTGCTTGGCCTTTCACTACGTAGACACGCACGATAAACCCGACTTCATCGCCCGCTATCGCATCCAGCGCTCCAAGCGGAAGCACCCCAACCTTCCCAAGACCTTGGGTGTGCTGTTCCGCAACCAGTTCCTGATCTTGCCGCCGCTGTTGCTGCTTCTGGGCGAGGTGCTGTTCTGGCGCGGCTGGACGGTAGAGGCTGAGCTGCCGACCCTCGGGCGTTTCCTGCTCGAATTGGTTGGCCAGGCGGTGTGTGCCGCGTTGATCTTCTACGCGTCCCACCGAATGCTGCATGGAAAGTGGTGGATGGTGCGGGTACATCGCGTTCATCACGAGTTTCGAACCACCACCGCCTGGGCCAGCGAGTATGCCCATCCGTTCGAGTTCATCGTCGGTAACTTCCTCACCATGGTGGGCGGTGCGCTGCTGCTGGCACCTCATTTGTTGTCGATGTACATGTTTGCAACCCTGGGGCTGCTCACCATTTTGAGCCACCATTGTGGCTATGCCTTGCCCTGGACGTCTTGGGCGGTGCCCCACGATTGGCATCACTACCGCTTCAACGAGATCTTCGGAACCACAGGTTTCATCGATAAAGTTATGGGTACCGATAAGGACTTTCGCGATCTGAAAGACGGAGATATCCGGTAGCGTTGATGCGCCTGTGCCGACCGGTCAGAACCGGCCAGCTCTCTGGCGTTCCACCTCGCCCATTGTGGGCGTTTCGCTTGGTTCCATACCGCACACCCCTGGTCGGTTGGGATACGGTGCGTACCAGTAACCATCGGGTGTGTCGCTCGACGAGCTGGAGGATTCGGATTGAGCCCACCCAAGTTGTCCGAGGTGTATCGCACCTACCAACAGCCCGAATCCGTAACCATGGCGGCGGTAATGCGGCAACATGGGCTGAAGCCAGTCGTGTTGGGCGAGACCCTAGCCGCGCTGTCGGGCATGGGGATCTACGTGCAAGCCATCCGAATTATGGTGCCGCGCTCCCAAGTCCTCGAGGCCCGGGCGCTGGTGGCAATTATCCAAGCCGAGGCCGAAATACCCGTTACCGACACACTTCTGAACTGCCCCGCGTGTAACTCAGTCTGGGAACCTGGCTTCGAGGTCTGTTGGCAGTGTCAGGCCCAGCGGGGGTGAGGGGCAGCGCCTGGGCCAATCTTGAGGGCCTGCCGAGCGCTGGGTTTACCTAGGCGAAAACTACCGTTCACGCGTTGGTCAGCGTCGCCTATCGGACGGGCAGCCTACTTCATCATTCGATGAAGGCGCTGGGCCTCGGCGGCGGTGATCTTCAAGCGGTAGTGAACACCGTCGTCTTCGAAGGACTCAGAGATCACCCGTGCTCGCTTGTGTATTTCGCCGATTAAAGCACTTTTATCGTATGGAATTACCAGCTCTAGATCGTCGAGGAGGCGCTCGAAGTTGGCGACGATGACGCCGTGCATTCGGGTCACGTCGTCGTCGTCTTTGGCGGAGACCTGGATGGCGTCGGGGTACTTCTCGCGCAGCATCGCCCGTCGTTCGTCGTCGCAGCAGTCGATCTTGTTCAGGATCAGCAGGCTGTTTCCGTCGAGGGCCCCAATTTCGCCCAAGACGTCGCGGGTGACGCCGAGCTGGACCTCGAAGGCCGAGTCGCTGGCGTCGACGATGTGCATGAGCAGGCTGGCTTCTTTGGCTTCTTCGAGGGTGGACCTGAACGAGGCCACCAGATCGTGGGGCAGGCGCTGGATGAAGCCGACGGTGTCGGAGACCAAGATCTGCGGGGTGACCTTGGGGAACAGGCCGCGGACGGTGGTGTCGAGGGTGGCGAAGAGCTTGTCCTCGACCAGCACAGAGGACGTGGTCAGTTGGCGCATCCACGAGGATTTACCAGCGTTGGTGTAGCCGACCAGCGCGACCCGGAGGGTGTCTTGGCGTCGGGCGCGCCGCACGGAAGACTCGCCTTCGACGCTGGCGAGCTCTTTGTTCAGCTCGGCGATGCGGTCGCGGACCTTGCGTCGATCGAGCTCTAGGCCGGACTCTCCGGCGCCCTTACCGGCTTGACGCTCCGACGGTCCGCCGCTGGCTCGCATTCGGGGAGCCAGGTATTTTAGTCGAGCGATCTCGACCTGCAATTTGGCCTCTCGCGATGAGGCGTGCCGATGGAAGATGTCGACGATGATGCCGGTACGATCCGTGCACTCCACGCCCACGGCTTGCCCGAGGTTCCGCAACTGGGCCGGCGACAGTTCGGCGTCGACGATGACCATATCCGCGAGGTCTGCGGGCGTTCCCAGCTCGGCCAACAGGTCGTCCATGGCCAGCGCGGCCTCTTCGTCGGCTTTCTTACGCTGATCCAACGGCCCGCGCGGAATCACCCCCGTTCCTCCGGTGAGTCGGGCCAACGCCATCCGTCTGCCCTGTCCCAGCACGGCCGCGTCCACGCGGTCTCGCTTCTGAGTGAGCTCCGCGATCACCGTCACACCTAGTGTCTTGGCCAGTCGTCCTAGCTCGGCGAGGGAGCTGGCGAGGTCGGAGTCGGACACACCACGGGTCTGAATTCCTACCAGGACGGCTTTCATAGAGGGCTCTTTCGAGGACATGGGACACTCCTGGGCTGCGCCTGTAGCACGGGGTCGCTGAATCGGTCCGGAATCGGGGCATAGGGCGACATTTGGCCCTGCGGCTCATGGGCTGCCTCCTGTACAGGCTCTTCAATTCGGCCCGATAGGACTGGCGAGCGTAGGGCCTGTGTGCGCGGGTCAGCGGGGCGAGGTCACTTGCTCCCGTTTGGTCAAAGCGCTTGATTCTTGCTCGAATCTGGCGTTGAAAATGGCTGGACCTACCGCCGAAGCAGCAGCAGCAGCGGTACGCACGCTCATCGCATACGCCGGCGACGACCCCGCCCGCGAGGGCCTGCTCGAAACACCCGGGCGGGTTGTGCGCTCGTATGCTGTGTTCTTCTCGGGGTACAGCCAACCCCCGGGTGCTCGACGTGTTCGCCAATCGCCTACAGATCCAAGAGAAGCTCACCCGCCAAGTGGCCGAGTCCATTCAAAACGTGCTTCAGCCGCTGGGCGTGGGCGTGGTCATCGAGGCCACCCACGAGTGCATGACGTCTCGTGGTGTGGCCAAACAGGGCGTGTCTAGGGTCACCAGCCGACCTTGACGGCGGCCTTGGCTGGAAGCGCTGCGACCTACCGATGTGCGGTGTCGCTGGCGCAGCCCTACGGCACCTCGGTTCAGGCGCTGGGAGAGGTGCGCGGCGTACTGGTCGCAGCGCGGGGAACGGGGCCGGGCCTAGAGCCCTGTTTTCTGCCCAACGGCGCCCAAGACGTTCTGAGTCAGAGGGTCTTGGATGAGCGGGCCCTGCACCATCGGGTGCGGGCCCTCGACCGGCTGCTAGGCGCCGAGGGTTTCGGCGCGGGTTGGGCGTGCTCCGGCGGTTCGAAAGAAAAAGGCCCGGTGTCCGAACGAGTCGGGCACCGGGCCATCGTTTGCGAGGACGCGACCTTAGTAGGTGGTGTCGTCGCCAACTTGATTGGGCATCACTTCGGTGCCGTTCACCGAGATGAACAGGTCGTAGCCTGCGCCGACGGTGCAGCCACCCAAGCCGCCGTCGCCCCATTGGCCGACGGTGACGGTCATGGTGCCGGCGGTGTCGGCCACCACTTGCGAAGACGGGCACCCGAAGCCGTTCCACCCTGGAGTACCGCAGGCCCAGTCGTCTTCGAGTTGGTCGAAGGCGGGGCTAAGCCCATAGCCCGAACCGGATGGGTCGACGGCTAAGGCCAGCAAGTCGGCGGCGCCAAGAACGTTGTTGTTGGTGTGGATGTCGACGCAGTCGCCGGGAGCGACGGTGATCTCGTAGACGTCCCAAAGGAATGCATTTAGGGGGCAGCTGAGGGTACCGGATGTTGGGGTGATCCGAGGACCGACCGTGGCACAGGTGGCCAAGTCAACCTCGCGGATGCAGACGTCGCTGCAGCCATCGCCTGGGATGAGATTGCCGTCGTCGCAGGACTCACCGCCCTCTAGGTAGCCGTTCCCACACACGACGGGCTCGAAGGTGCAGAATTCGTCGCAGCCGTCGTTGTTCGCGAGGTTGCCATCGTCGCAGTCTTCGCCGAGCTCGGGGATTCCGTTTCCACAAGTGGTTATTGCAAAGAAGAACTCCGCGCTGATGGTTCGGGCCGTGACACCGTCCCAGTAGTCGCCGGGGAGCCACTCGTCTACGACGAGGACGACGTTGTTGCTGGCAGGGGCAGCCACCAGAGTCGGGGGTGCGCCGCCCGCGCCGGGGTCAGCGATCTTGGAGCAATAGGAGGCGTTTTCTCCAACTGCGTCTTCGCTGCATTGGAGCTCGAGGCCGCCTGCGAGCGGATGGTCGTCGAAGGAGGCCAAGGAGGAGTCGGCGGATAATCCGTTGCAGGTGGTGGCCGCGTAGGCGTTGTAGCCGGTCAAGTCGATGCCCCAGATCAACTCTGCGCTCGGACTACCTGTAAAGCAGCTGGCCTCGACGAGGTTGGCGTCGGGGTGGCGAATTCCCTCGATGACACAGGTGCACTCGTCGCCGCCGCCCGCGCCAGTGCCGACGGTCCATGTGCACACGGACGGGTCACAATCGATGAGCAGATTGATCGGTTCGCCTTGGCAGGTGTCGTCGCAGCCGTCACCGGGAAGAATGTTGCTGTCGTCGCACTCTTCGGCGCCT
>JAACDH010000375.1 GCA_009936995.1 Rhodobacterales bacterium | reverse complement strand
GGTCATACTGGTTGTGCCGACCAGGTGAGGCTGAAACTCGATGAGTGTATCGACTAGAGCTCGTTCAGGTTCGAGTCGTAGGTCCAAGATGCGAACTTCGTTTCCTTCAGTTACCGCCGCTCCAACCGATGTTAGCGCTACCGGCTCCGAGAGCCAGATCACGTTTTCCAGCCCGAGGCGACCGTTCTCAAAGGGGGGTGGCATGACCAGCAGAATGCGCATGGGGACTCCGGTTGTTCAGTACTTATCCAAAAGGTATACGTGGTACAGATGGGTTGTGCAAGTAGAGTACGGCAAACTATTATCAATTTTCTCTAGTTTGTCGGTATATTCCGTTCCTGTTCAAAATTCTGTGTTATTCAAATGTTGTGCAACAGGGATCGGATGTGGTTGACGAGTCGGAGATGGTGTGGATGGGGATAGGAAGCGTTGCGCGTGCGACAGGGATTCCTGCTAACACGCTTCGCACTTGGGAGCGCCGCTATGGTTTTCCCAAGCCGGTTCGTACCGAGGGTAAGCAGCGCGCTTATTCGCCTGAAGTAGTCGAACATCTTTTATTAGTGGCGGTAGCCCTCCAGGCCGGGCATCGCCCTCGGCATGTCCTGGTGCTACAGCTCGCTGATCTTCGCGGCCTTGTGGCCGAGGGGGAGTCCCGTGGTCCCGCGACCTTCACGGGAGATCTACGGACGTTGGGGCTGGCCTTGGACGGCCCGGCCCTCGAGGGAGCGTTACGGCGGTCTTTAGCTAGACTTGGCGCAATCTCTTTCCTGCTTCAGGACGTGGTGCCGTTGCTCGGCTGGCTGGGATCGGCGTGGCAGTCGGGTGAGATTGGCGTGCATCATGAACACTTCGCGTCCGCTCATGTGCGACTGGCGCTGGACGAGACGTGGCGGACGTTGGCGCCACCAGTTCCCGCATCGGTGGTCTGCGCAACCCTCCCGGGAGATCTCCACGACTTGGGCGTACACCTGGCCGCGGTTGCGGTTGCTGCGGGCGGACGTCGCCCTTTGGTCCTGCCCGGAAGTACGCCGGTCACACACATTGTCGAGGCGCAACGCGCAACTTCAGCTACCGTAGTGGTGAGTAGCCTCAGCGCTCATGCCGATTCGATGGCCAGCGTCCAGGGCTTGCGGGACCTTCGGGCCGCCTTGGCAGATTCCGTAGACGTGTGGGTAGGCGGTGCAGGCGCGCCCTGCCAGGACACGCCGGGCATCACCTTTGCCAGTGATCTGACGCTGTTGGCTGGCCTCTAGGGCAGGGGACGATGCGCGATCCGGACGGTCCTACGATCCGCTGGAACCACAGAATTTGGAATGGGAACAGCGGGGGAGTAGAGCCGCTCGAAGTCGACCGAGACATGGGTGGGGGTCGGCCCATCTCCGAAGGGAATCAAGATTGTACGTCGCTCGTTCGGGCGGAGTCGATTGTCTCCTTCGTCACGAAGGCGGGGGATGGGAATGGATCTTCGAAGGGCCGTTTCCGCAATCGTCTGATTATCGCGACTTAGTCGGATCACCAGGGCTCTCGATGGTTCTGCAGCCGGCAGGGCGTGGCCGGTGTGGTTTTGCAGCGTGACGTGCACGCCGTTGGGCGCTGTGCGAATATCCTCGATGGTGACCGAGGTGCGGACCAGGTCATCACTCCAGGCGCCCGGGAAGTCGTGCGTGTGGTTGGCCCGAATGGGGCCCCCCAGAGCGGCGGGACGTTGAACAGGGGTCATGTGGCAATCGACGCATTCCTCAGCACGCCCAGTCTTGGCCTGCCACCTGCGATGCTCGGCCACCGTGTCGGGCAGGGGACGATCGAGTCCAGAGAGCGGAGGTGGGGCGAGTTGGTGGCACCGCGCACAGGTGCCCGATTTTCGAAATTCTGCGTCGTACTTTGCGGGATGTGGAGCGCCCTTGGGGTGCTCGATGCCGGCCACCAGTTTACCCTCGACTTGGTGGCATGCGACGCAGGTGACGCCCTCTCGTTGGAGGTCAGCATTGTGGTCGGGGTTGGGTAGACCGGCGCCTTCGAGTGGAATCAAGCTTTTAAGACCCGTGATGCGTTCCGGTTGTTGGGCGTCAAGAGGGGCGTGGCAACGGAGGCATACGAAGGGCCTGCCCTGGGCGTTGAAGTCGAGCAAAAAGATGGGGTCGGTCATGGCCTGGCCCATCTTTGACCCCTGCCACTCCTCGTAGTGGTCCGGGTGGCACCCGGCGCAGGTGCTGGCCGAGGAGTTTGGCAGCCCAGTGATCGGAGGTAGCGGCGTGGGTGCTGGGGGCTCGATGCGCACGTAGATCCAGCTGAGCGCCGCACCGTGAGCCCCCCAAAACAGGAGCCCAATGGCGAAGAGCGACGCGGAAATTTGTGCCAGTCGGGAGCGCTGCATCGGTGCGCTAGCCTATCGCGTTCTGTACGTGCTGGCCCCTCGCTTCTCCTTGCACCGAGCTCATGGCCAGCAGCGCCCGTTACTCGACTGGTGAGAGAATGGACCCGAGAACACACCCGGCGGGCGCGGGTGACTGCCCATCGCGATCTCGCGGGCCTCCTACCTTCGGGGACTCCGGCTGCTACCTTGATATCCGTTAGACACGCCCTTTTTCCGGCTCGGCGTGGCAAGGTCAAGCTGGTAGTTATTCGAATCATCAGGGTAGACTGTCCACCGGAGGGTGTGATGGCTTTTGATCGGAAACCGAAGCCGAGTCGACGATCATTCCTGCGTGGTGCGGGGGCCTGCGTGGGCCTACCTTGGCTGGCGTCCATGCCCAACACGGCGCATGCGGCAGATGGTTTCCCACTTCGTTTCGTTGTTTTCACGCATGGACAGGGGACCATCACCGACGCGATGGTCGCGCCCGGCGGCACCGAGAATAACTGGGATTTTGGAGAGGTCCTTGCCTCCCTCACGCCGCGCAAGTCGGATGTCGTGGTCATCGAGGGTATCGACGACGCCACGAACCTGCTTGACACGCCCTACAACGGGCACACGCGATGCCGCCTTCACTCGCTCACCGCCCAAGGCATGCACTGGGAGTCCGATGGTGGCGGAGGCGCGAGTCCCACCTCGGCGGGAGGCCCGTCGATCGACCAGTTTATTGCTAACAAGTGGTCGGGGCTGACGCCCTACGATTCGCTGGAGTTCGGGGTGTCGGTGGGGACCCTCACCGGGAACACCTACACCTGGAAGGGCGTCGGGCAACCCGTTCCGCCCGAGGACAGCCCCTCGGCGATGTTCGATCGGCTGTTCCTCGACCTCGCCACCTCGGATCCGGCGGAGATCGCCGCCCGCGTCACCCGCCGCCAGAGCGTACTCGACGCCGTGAAGTCCCAGTTCGATCACTTAATACCCAAGCTCGGCGGCGAGGACCGGGTCCGCCTAGAGAACCACTTGGAGTCCATTCGCGGACTCGAGCAAGCGGTGGGGGGCGGAGTGCTTGGCGACGCGTGCCAGTTTCCAAATCCCGATCTAGCCGATACGTCGATTCCCGGAAACACCCGCGCCCACATCGACATGCTCACCATGTCTTTGGCCTGCGACATCACCCGGGTGGCGACGTTGGCCATCGGCGGCGTCAACGAATTCCCATGGCTGCCCGACCTGAACTTCCCGACCGGGTGGCACGACTCGGTACACGCCGGGCCGGTGACATCGGATCTGCGGGCCGATTTGATCGGGTCGTATGCTTGGTTCGCCGAGCAGTTCAAGTACCTGCTCGACTCACTGGCGGCGGTCCCAGAGGGCGACGGAACCCTCCTCGACCACACCTTGGTCCTGTATTCCAACGTGTTCTCCACCGGCGCGTCCCACAGTCACGAGGGCAAGTACTACCTGCTCGGCGGGGGGGGCGGCGGGGCGCTTCAGGGCGGGCGCTACCTGTCATTCGACCACAAACCCCACGGCGAGCTGTACGCCGCGATCCTGCAGGGCATGGGGTTCGCCGACACCTGCTTCGGCGACCCGGCCTTCTGTGATGGCCCGCTCACAGGGATCTTCTAATGCGGTGGAGCTTCCTGGCGTTTTTAGTACTGTCGTGTGGCCAGAGCGAGCCGAAAGAGATGGGTACCAGCACCCTGGGCGATTGCGAGGTGGTGGGTCCCGATGTCGCGCCTATCCGCAAGCTCACCCAGACGGAATACGGCAACACGGTCCGCGATCTTTCCGGCCTCGATATCGCACCGGAGTCTCGCCTTCTTAAGGATCCAGAGGTCCACGGCTTCGACAACAACGCGCAGCTCATCTCGGTCAGTCAGCTCCAGGCCGACGGCTACATGCGGGCTTCCGAGGATCTCACCGCTGCGCTCGATATTTCGGATCTACTCCCCTGCGATCCGGCTTCGGGTGAGGACGCCTGCGCGGAGTTGTTCATCGACCGCTTCGGAGCCCAGGCCTTCCGTCGCCCCCTGGACGAGGTAGAACGTGGCATCTTCGTCGATCTCTTTGGTCCGACTAGGGATCTAGAGGGATTCGACATGGGTATTTCTCTGGTAATCCAGGCGATGCTCCAGTCTCCACAGTTCCTGTATCGGCCGGAGTTTGGCGTCGACGGGCCGGGAGATTGGGTGCCCCTCACGGACTACGAACTGGCCTCGAGGCTGTCCTTCATGCTCTCGGAGACCACGCCCGATCAGGCCTTGTACGACGCCGCCGCCGCCGGGCAGCTCTCCAACCCAGAGGTCCTGGTCGTTCAGATCGAACGCATGCTCGGCGATTCCCGCGCGCGGGCCATGATGGCGCACTTCGCTACGCAGTGGACCGACATTGGCGAGGTCGAGAATGCCGTGAAGGACGGCATGACGTATCCGGAGTGGGACGTAGACCTGGGGCGGGCGATGAGGTCCGAGACCGACCGGTTCGTGGCCGACGTGGTCTTCGACGGCGACGGCACCCTGGCGGCACTGTTCACGGCTCCCTACCTTTGGAACGGCGACGAGCGGTACGGGCTGCTGACCCAGCCGAGCTTATTGACGGCCCTGTCCCACAGCAATCAGACCTCCATCGTTCTGCGCGGTAAATTTGTTCGGGAGCGGGTCATGTGCCAATTACTCCAGGCGCCTCCCGACGATCTCGACATCTCGCTTCCGCCCCTCGACGAGAGCCTGTCCACTCGGGAGCGGTTCGCCCGCCACATGCAGGACCCGGTGTGCTCGGGCTGTCACGCCCTGACCGACCCGCTGGGCCTCGGCTTCGAGCATTACGGGCCCCTCGGCGAGTGGCGCGACGAGGAGACTCCTGGGGTTCCGGTCGACGCGAGCGGCTTGGTCGTCTCCGCCGGAGCGCTCGACGGCACCTTCTATGGCCTCGACGAGCTGTCCGAGCTGCTCGCCAATGGAGAACTGATCGAGCAGTGCTTCGTGCTCAACGTCTTCCGGAGGGGATTTGGTCGGGAGCCAGGTGACGCCGATGCGTGCGCTGTGGCCGGGCTCGAGGCCGGGTTCGCGAACAGTGGCGGAGATATCCAGAGCTTGCTCCGTGAGATTCCGATGACAGAGACCTTTCGCTCACGGCCTCGGGTGACGCCGTGAGGTGGGTGGCGCTCCTGCTCCTGGTTGGCTGTGGAAAAGGCGACGAACCGGCCGCGGGTGACGATGACGACCCGCCGAACCTAGACTTCTGTGACGCCGTGGCGCCCCAGTGTACCGGCGACTGCGCGATCGCCCCCGCTTCCCTTGATCACGAACCGTGGTCGAACTGGCTTACGTCTTCGCCGGCGCTGTCCTGGCCGCCCGCCGCCGGGGCCATCCGCTACGAGGTATCGGTCGGATCCGGACCGGGGATCGACAATATCTCGTGCTGGCAGGATGTCGGAGACGCCACCGAGTACACCCTACAAGCCCTGTGGGGAGTGGCCGACGGGGAGACGTACTATCCCAACGTTCGGTCTATCGACGCGGCTGGCGTTGCGAGTGAAGCCGTGTCCTCGGAGGGGTGGGTGGTGGACATCCTCCCGCCAGACGTCCCGACCGACCTCGATGACAGCGCCGCCCCGGTCTCCGGAGAGGTGTCTTGGTCCCATCCCGGTACCGACACTCTCTCGGGCTTTGCCGGCTACGAGGTCGCGGTCGGAACAGCCCCGGGGCTCGACGACGCCATGCCCTGGACCGATATAGGCGCCGATTCTTGGGCGACCGTCGACTCCGTGGCGTCCGAGAGCTGGTACTGGCTTTCGGTCCGCGCGGTGGACGTCGCCGGCAACCGAAGTCAGCCCGCGACCTCTGAGGGGTTCATCGCCTGTCCCACTGGATTTGCCTTCGTACCCAGCAACGAGGGTGTCGGGGCGACGCCGTTCTGCATCGCCCGATACGAGATGCGGATCGCCGGGAACGATAACGGCGACCAGGTGTGGAGCGCGGCCCTCCAGGCCGAGTCTCGCGGGATCGGAACGCCCTGGGTCAACCTCGAAAAGTCCCAGGCGCGCATCGCCTGTGACGCCTTGGGCTTTTCCTATCAGCTGGTGACCAACGCCCAGTGGCAGGCCACCGCTCGCAGTATCGAGAACGAACCCTCCAACTGGAGCGGTGGCGCCGTGGGCGCCGGCTATGTGTCCCGGGGACACTCCGACGCGTCCCCTTTTGCCGCTCTGGAAGGGGACAGCGATCCCTGTGAAGGAACAAACAACCCCGAGTGTGAAGACCCGAGCCACCCGGACTGGGCGCAGAAGCGAACCCACCTGCTCGGCAACGGCGAGACGGTCTGGGACTTCGCCGGAAACGCCTGGGAGCAGGTCGACGGCTCGACTGGGGCTCCAGATTACCTGTGGATGGAGTACACCGACGGCGCCTTCACCCTCGAACCCGGCTGGGAGGTTTACCGGGCCAGCTTTGCGCCGGAGGGGCCCTACGACGGCAGCCACGGGATGGGCGGCCTGTATGGCGGCGTTGGCAACTTGATCCGAGGCGGCAGCTATGACTTCCCGTCTCCGGGGTCGGCCGGTGCACAGGGCATGGAAGACATGGGGATCTACGCCGGGCACCACAACGCGTGGTTTGTAGCGTCTACTCACGGTTTCCGATGCGCCTATACGCCGATGTAATCCGATGAAGCCCTAGTCGTAGACGCCCCACGTCGCCACTCCCGGTTCGTCGGCTTACCGGACCTAGGTTTGGTTCCGGTAAATCCGATTTACGCGCGGGTAGACGACATGGGGATGTGGACGCCAGAGGACTTACCCGCTTGCATTAATAGATAGTTAGGATAACTAACAATATATGAACTCTCCGACTTTAACGCTCTGGTCTCTGGGCTTGGCCCTTGAAACCCGCTTAGCCAACGCTCTGGCCCCCATGGGCTTGAGCGTGGCTGGCTTTCGTCTCATCGGCGAGGTCAGCGCGGCGCCGGATGGCCTGCGGCAGACTGTGCTGGCTGCGCGCTTGGGGGTTCGACCGCCCACGGTGTCGGTGGCCGTCAAGCGGCTAGAGGATCTGGGCTTGGTCACCCGGGTGCCGGACCCTTCCGACCCTCGGGCGCGCTTGGTTCGGGTGAATCCGGAGGCGAACCTTGGGCCGGGCTGGGACCTGATCGAGCGCCTGGACCAAGCGCTCATCTTGGGTCTCGACGCCGACGGCTTGCAGGCCTTGAATCACAGCCTCATCCACCTTCAAGAGCGCCTCGCTCGGAGTCCAGAATGACTGCAGACCGCACACTGGCATGGAACCGCGCCATGTTGGCCTCGCCGGGAGACCTGGATTTACAAGTGCCCGCCTCACAAATTGACGGTTTGCTGCCGCCAGATCTCTTTGGCGGACGCTTGCTCTCCAACGGCCCCGGCTGGACACGCATCGGCCAGGAAATCGCCCATCCCTTCGATGGCCACGGCTATGTGCGCGCCTTCTCCTTTTCCGCAGAGGGAGTCCAGCTTAAAGCCAGATTTGTACGCAGTGAATCCTATGAGATGGAACGCGCGGCTGGGTCCCTTCAGGTGCGTGGGTTGGCCACGGATCTGCCCGGAGGAGCCTGGCGGAGCATCCGGGCGAGAGGCGTTCGGAACGTGGCGAACACCACGGTGCTCCAGTGGCAGGACCGTCTGCTGGTGGGTTGGGAAGGAGGCTCCCCTCACGCCCTCGATCCGCAGAGCTTGGAGACTTTGGGTCCGGAGACCTTTGGCGGCGTGATTCAGGGCGAGTCCAGCTTGGCCCACATGCGGATGGCGTCCAAGCGCTTGGTGCTGGTGAGCATCGGCCAAGGTCGGAGCAGCACGCTGCGTTTCCGAGAACTGGATGCCTCGGAACAGGTGCTGGCTAGCCGCGTAGAGGTCCTGCCCGAGATGATCTTCGCCCACGACTTTGCCCTCACGCCGGATCATTATGTTCTCGGTGGAAACCCGATGCGTCTGCACCTAGGCAAGCTGGCCAAGTCCTTTGCCGGAATGGGCCCCTTCTTTGACGCGGTAGGCATCGACCACAGCAAGCCGGGGGTGCTCTACCTGGTGCCGCGTGACCCGAATGCGCCCCTGCGCATTATCTCTTTGCCTGGGCCAGCGACGGTCATCCACTTTGGCAACGCCCACCGCACAGACCACGCCACCATCGTGGACGCCTGCCTGTTCAGCCGCTTCGACTTTGGCGGGGAGTTTGGCTACTGCGGCCCCCACAAGGAGCTGGACCCCAGCCTGCCGGACGCTCGTCCTCCGCAGCGGCTCTACCGGATCACCATCCCCCACGGCAGCGACCAGGCAACCTGGCGGCAGCTCACGCCTTATGCCGTGGACTTTCCGAGCTTCCACCCGGCCCATGAGGGACAGCGCACCCCCTGGCTCTTCGGGGCCGCGCGCAGAGATACACAATTCGGGGACCCCTTTGACAGCGTGCTGGCCGTAGACCTGAGCTCGCAAGACACGCCTACTCAGATCTGGACGGCCCCCAAGGAGGTCTTCGTAGGAGAGCCCATCTTCGCTCCAAAGGCGGAGCACACCGAGCAAGGGCACCTGTTGGTGATGCTCAGTGACGCCCTGGCCGAAGAGAGCCGACTTGCCATCTTCGATGCCAGCCAAGTAGACGCGGGGCCCATCGCCCAGGTGCCTTTGCCGCTTTTGCCCGTGGCCTTCCATGGAGACTGGCTGGCGCCCTGACGCGCAACACAGAGGCCTTCTTCAGCGAGTTCGAACGCGCATAAAAGTGGGTCACCCTCGACCGTGTCTGCGGCAGAGGTCTCGTTCTTCACGACGTCGATGGTCCGGTATGGAAATCACTCTGAGTGGTCCGCAGGGCTTGGGGAGGCAAATTTCTGAGGTAAAATAGCGCAGAGGGGTTGCTACGACATGGCGAGCGCGATTGAGTGGATGGCGGCTGGCGCAATCGCATACCGCCAAGGCAAGTACGTTTCCGCGGCCAAAGCGGCGAGGCGAGCCCTTGATGAAAACGCCAGCGACAGCGCTTGGCTGCTCCTCGGTCGGGCACTCGCAAAACTCGGTAAGCGCGCGGACGCCCACAAGGCGCTGTTACACGCAGTCCGACTTGAGCCTGGTTCCCTTACAACCGCGAAGAGTGCAGCTCAAGTCTGGCTGGCGATGGACCAGCCGACCCAAGTCATTGACTCGCTCGAGCCTCTGCTCAAGAGCAACCCTACGGATGGTGATGGGTGGAGACTTTGGAGCCAGGCGATTAAAATGGACCAACGACTTGGCGCAGTCGAACGAGCCATCATCGCGCGCGCGAGCCGCGCCAAGCGATACTTCCCTGCAGAGAAGAGCGGGCGAGTCCCTGCTGAAGCGCGGGTTGGTGGAGGCGGCTCCCTTTTTCGAGCGCGCAACTCTCGGCGACGAAGAGACCCATTGGCAATGGGCCGAGGCCCTGCTCCTTTGCGACCCGCCGGCCTGTGTGCGATTGGTGTCGCAGCACATCGACGTCGACCCACTCAGGGCTTCCAAACTTCTGGTGCGGGCGGGCGCGTTGGATTCTGCGCTTCAGGTCGCGCGCTCAAACGCCGGTCTGGAGACATGGGCAGCGCGACTTGAGCTGTGGAGCGGCTCCCCTGATCGGGCGGCCGAATCAGAGGAGCCGGTCGTCAGGGCGGCCCACGCACTCGTAGTGGGGCACTACCAGCGAGCGATTCAACTTCTGGCCGAGCCGTCTACCGCTGAGGAGCTCGTAGTGTTCGGCGAAGCCATGCGGCGTCTGGGGCGTGAGGATGAAGCCATTCAGGCGCTTAAACGCTCCCTTCATATTCCGATGTCAGATTACAACCTGTCCGCGCATCTCAATATTGCGCTCATTCAAATGAACACCCTCCTGGACGCTGAGGTCAAAGAGCTGTTGGAGATGGTACGCCCAATGGGTCTCACCGGACGTTCCTCCGCGATATTCGAGGACGCGTTGAGGCTACTTTCCGGCAATCGCACTGGTGTGTCCACCTGGCTGGACCGCGGTGTCTGGCGCAGGCTCCGACATGGCCAGGGGGCGCGTCATGTGGCTTCTGGCATGAACAGTCTGCTCCACTTGATGTCCTTCGAAGAGGTGATCGAGCGCGCGGCCGGGGCTTGCCCCGCGGACCACCCGCTCATGCTCACCTACCGGGCCGAAATGTTGTTGTGGTGTGGCCGATATGACGATGCGCTTCGCGACTGCGAAGCAGCGCTGGACATCAGTCCAAAGGTGCGCTGGGCCTATTTTGGCAAGGCCAGCGTTCATCTATGCAGAGAGGAGCCGCAGTTGGCGTTGGCCACGCTGAATGTTGGCGCCCGAGAGATGATGCCGCTCGCCAACACCTTGAGCCTAAGAGGAGAGGCACTCTTGCGCCTGGGACAGCCCCATGTCGCGATACCATTCTTCGAGCGAGCAGTCTCGGCCAAGCCGTCTCGTCTGTCCGCGTTCATCGGGCTCGCGCTGGCACAGCTGCAGACCGGGGCCGATGCGAGTCAGTCCATCGATGAGATTCGCAGACAGGCTCCGGTATTCTGGAAGCACGCTGAGTTGGATGTCGCAGGCGAAGACACCGGGCCCCGTTGCGTGCTGGAGACCTTACTAAAAATGGCGCGTGGAAATCGGGCGTCCGGGGCGTTGACCTACTTTCGCGATTGCGGCACCGTGCACATCGTTCATCGATGAACCCTGCCAAGAGGACGACCCCAACGGCCCGCTCCTCGCCGCCTCCGTCGCTGGCCGCGGCGTCGTATTCAGGCAGGTCAACTCTTCCTCAACACAAGCGGCGCACCGGATGATATATTTGGACTCGACAAACAAGTGAGGTCTTGCACATGAGTCGAATGCGCGTCGGCAGCGAGGACATTACAGATGCCGATATCCTCGAGACCGTTCTCTCCCACTTCCCCGATATTGTCCATTCGGTAGATGCCCTTGGCAATATTGTCTTTAGCAATGGAAAAGCCCAAGAGCTCCTAGGATATTCCCGCGAGGAATTGCTCGCCATGAACATCAGTGAGATCTATGCAGATGAGGTGCTCGATAGTGTGAAGGCCGGTTTTGATAGCCTGAAGGCAACCGGTGATATCAGCATCGCCGAGAGTTTACTGAAGGCAAAGAACGGAACACGAGTGGCCGTCGAAATCCGGTCCTTCAGCATCTACGATGACAACGGTGATTTTGCCAGAACGATCTCAATCATGCGGGACATGCGGACCATAAGGAAACTTCAGCAAAGCCTCATTCGCTCTAACCGCCTCACTGCCATCGGAGAAATGGCCGCGAGTGTCGTGCACGAAATCACTAGTCCTCTCACCGCAATCCTTCTGTCCAACGACACGGTCGTTCAGGAAATGGAACGCATCAGGAGCAGTGAAACTGTGGATGTGGGTCCAATGGAATCCGCGTCAAGCGATATCCGAAGGGCCTCCAGCTCAATACAGAAACTGGTCGAGCAGCTGCAGAACTTCTCCCGAGGCATCACCGAGAAGTACGAATCCGTGAACATCGGGAGCGCCGTTGGCGATGCTCTGTTCATGACAAAGAGCAAGGTGCAGGCCTGCGGGGTTCTCGTGCAGAACGATATTGCCGAAGGTCCGTACCCTACGTACGGCTCACCGAACCAGCTTGAACAAGTCTTCATTAACCTTATCACCAATGCCTGCGACGCCATGGCTGGGCGCGAAGAGCGACTCCTCAGGCTCTCCATCGTCCCTGAGTCACGGGACGGCAGAGAGTTCTGGAGATGCACAATCAGCGATACCGGCGCGGGCATTGCGGAGGAAATGAGGGAAGAGGTGTTCGAGTCATTCGTCACCACAAAGCAGAACGGCAAGGGGACCGGACTAGGGCTCTCTATCTGCCGCGGCATCATAAAGGAACACAGGGGCGAAATCACGCTCGAGTCTGAGGTCGACAAGGGTACCTGCTTCTCTATATTGCTCCGCCGCGCATGAGATTGGCCCTGTTGGTGGCTGGAGGTCTTGACGTTGGTCCGCTGGGTTTATCCCTGAAAACTATCTTCGAACCCACGTGACTGTGACCTCGGTCGAGTGAATGATAGACTGCATTAGAGCTGCCTATACGCCAGTATAGGTTTCCTCGGGCGTGTCCGGAGGCGCGAGCGGGACTTGGGCGGCGGCCTGTCTGGTCTGCCTGCCCAAAGACCGTTTTGCTCCCATGCCAAGTCGGAGAGTCGCCTTGAGCCGATCCGCCACTTCGTCGGCGTGCATCTTTGGGTCGGGTCCTCGC
>JAACDH010000374.1 GCA_009936995.1 Rhodobacterales bacterium | reverse complement strand
GGTGGCCGCAAAGGGTTCCCAGACCGTGTTTTACATGACCTGGGGTCGTCGCGACGGCGACAGCCAGAATCCATCGCTGTACCCCGACTTCAACGCCATGCAGGACAAGCTGATCGAGGGTTACCTGGCCTACGCGGCCGACACCAGCACAACGGAACGCCCCGTCTACATCGCGCCCGCCGGGTATGCCTTCCGCACCGTCTGGAACGACGTCAGCGACACCGGCGGCGACCCCACCGACCCAGACAGCGACTTCTACGCCTTATACACCGGCGATGGCAGTCATCCATCCATGAACGGCACCTATCTCATCGCCGCCACCCTGCTGGCCACGACCACCGGTCGCGAAGCCGGGCGATTGACCGTTCTCACCGAAGCTGGCTTCTCCGAAGACACCCAAGAAATGCTCGCCGATGTGGCCAAGCGAACGGTCCTCGACGACCCCCTGGGCGAGCTGAACTACCCCTGGGTATACGCTTTCAGCGACTGGACTGGCGCCATCGCCGGTGACCGCCTCCGACCACTCGTGTGGCTGGACGAGGCCGCCGAGATGGGCGACCTAGAGGTGGGGGCCGACATCGGGGCTGGCCGCCTGTGGCTAGAAGCCAACGCGGCGCTCACGGTCGATGTCCTGCAGGTCGGAGTCAATGGACCCGGAGCCGTACAGCAGCGGGGCGCGTTGGTGGCGAACGAAGTCCACATCGGCGCCGACGGAACCTACGACCTCAAGCGAGGCACCCTACAAGTCCGCAGCTGGGCTGGCGATCTCACCGTCGCCGAGAAGGCCACCTGGATTGTGGATGGCCACAGCGACGTCGAAGGCGACTTGGTCCTGAATGGCACGTTCTCCTTCGTCGGCGAACCATCCTCGGACAATCACCCTGCCGTCTCCGCGAATCACATCGCGTTGGGCGAGGTCGTCTGGAACCTGCCGGACGGCTGGACGGCGTCGGTCGAAGGCTCCGAAGATGGTGAACACCTCGTGCTGTCCAACGGAAGCGAGGATGCAGGCGAGCCCGGTGACACGGGCTGTGGCTGCCAGTCTGGCGATGCCGGTGGATGGTGGGGCCTGGCGTTTCTGGGGTTGCTCGGTCGCCGGCGAGGAACCCAAATCGCGAGTAGAAACGTCTAGTTTCACCACGGAGTTCACGGTGGGCCACGGAGAGCGCGTTTATGGCTTCGTGTGCAGCCTGATCCGAGTCCCCGCAGGCTTTCGATCGGTTGCTGAGGTTCGCATCGGCCTCCTTGCCCCCAGAGCATCTCCGTGGTGAAACCAGGACGGTGCTCACTTCTCTAAAGGTTGTGCAGCAATTCAGCCCCCGTGGACTACTCCTCGTCGATGTACCCCAGCGGCTCCAAGTCTCTACGGTCCGCTGGAGAAAGAGCGTCCGCATCGTCCTCCAGGCATCCGAGGCTCCGCAACACGTCCGACAGCGTTTTGAGAGACTGTGGTTGCACGATGTGCATGGTCCCCGGGACGCCATCAATCGTGGTCTCCCCGGTTTTTTCGACAATGCTCGTCAGCGCCATCACCTGTTCTCCGTCGAGCTGATCGCACGCTCGAACAGCGGCACCTAGACGGTCAATTTCCGCCTTCAACGTAGAGGCATCGCCAGACGTCGGCATCGCCAGTTCGATCCCACGCCGCTCCCCCACAACCGCAGCCGCCGCATCCCGCTCGGCCTGCCGGGCAGCCGCCGCATCGTCCAGCCCCTGTTCGAGCTCGTCGAGCCATTCGTCCAACACCTCCAGATCGGCGCCGAAATCTTCGTCGACGGCGATCTCCCTCGCTTCCTCCAAGACCTCGACCGCGCGCTCATCCATTGCAATGGCCTTCCCTTCCAGCGCCCGGGTGTACACCTCAGACTGTGCATCGGTGAGATAGGTGGGCTGGTCAAATTCACGAAGCGCCTGTCCCATCGATTGGTACAGCTCGCCAAGTCCTATCAGGCCCACCAGCGCGCGTTCCGGATCTTCCTCTTCCGCCAGCAGCTGCCAGGCCTCCTCGGCGGCCTCGAACGCTAGACTCTTGTCGGCCATCACGGCGCGGTGACGTTCGTCCTGCTCTGACCGGGAAAGCTCGTCGACATCAATTAACGTAGTGTGCACTGCCTTAAAGTCCCGGGTAAGCGCAACCGCTCGGTCGTCCGAAAAGCCCGCGCTGGCCCGGCCGGACGGGACCTGAACAACGACCGCCAACACGAGCGCCGCAGCGATAGCCAGCCCCACAGCCAGCGTCTGAACGGAGAAGCGGGAATTGGCGACAGCCGAAGAGGCGACCGCCTGGTCCCATTGGGGCGGTGTCGCCTTAGCAAAGTCGTCGAGATACCCGCGCAACACGACCTCTGTGTCTCGGCTGCGAGCAGCCATCAGAGCACATGACGGACAGATATCGAGGTGAGCTTGTACCGAATCGAATTCGATGACGGCCCCTTCCTCTAGAACGCTTTGAATGGATTCGCAGTTCATGCTTCCCTCAGCAGTGGCAAAATCTCGGCGAGGGGCAATTCAATCCGCACTCGGCGACGAGCGACGAACAGTTGGGCGCGTACGGCCCCTGGAGACAGGCCCAACGCTTCGGCCACCTCCGTCGGCGAACGATGCTGTAAATCCACCAGGGTTACGATCTCGCGTTGTCGTGGTGTCAAGTCTTCAAACGCCTCAATCACCCGCTTCGCCATTCGTTCGAAATCGAGGGTCCGACCATGGCGAGCGGGCACGGAAACCTCCCTCATGACCCCCGCTACGCGGCCGCGCTTGGCCAACTCGTCGTGACACGCGTTGTGTACGAGTGTCTTCAACCAAGGACCGAAGGGTCGGGCAGGGTCGTAGCGCCGAATGAACTTCAGCAGGCGCACCACTGATTCCTGGCTGGCATCCTCGGCCGAAGCACGGTCGCCACAGCGCAGAAGTGCCCACCGACGCATTTGAGGCCAGTGCACGTCCAGCACTCGCTTCAGAGCGTCGCGATCTCCTCGAACGGCACGTTGTAAGTCAGTCGGCATGGGGTTCATGACAAGGGTACCCGCCATCACCTGCTTGCGTTTGCGAGAAAGGCGCTTTTCTTAGTCCTCGTAACGGAACACAACCCGCCTAGGCGCCTCATTTCCCCAGAACGAAGCCATTAAATCGTTGAACGTGGCACCGTGTGGACCCGCGCCGATCTTAGGGGTGGTCGCAATCACGTGGTAGCGAAATCCCCCGCTAAACAGCCAGTCCACATCTCTCATGCTCGTCTTCGCCTGCTCTCGCCAGGCGTGTGAGGCCTCGAAGCCCTTGATCTTGTACGCGGCGAGTTGGGTGAGGTCTAAGCCACTCTGCTGAACCAGCACCGGTACACCAGCGGCCTTCCATTCGGGATACCAAGACCGACCAAAGACACAGGAGAGCGGATCTTTTCCCTCGGCCATGAGGCGCGCCTCGCAGGCGGGCAGCAACGGACCCCAGGCGTTGGCTTTAGGCGTGGGCCCCAGCTCGCGGTCGGCGATCCACGCCCCGTCGATGAGCACCTTCACCCGCCCCGATTTTATGGCGTCGGGCCAAACATCCTGAAATAGAGGCAGGTTATGGGCAACCCCCAAGCCGCCCGCCGAGGTGCCGATGACCAAGATCTCAGTGGCTGGATTCGCTTGGTCCAGGCCTTGGGTGGCCAGCAGCTCGAGGTCGGCGCGCAGCACGGGTCGCCCAGAAAAATACCAACCGTCGTCAGAGCCCGTGGTCGGACGGCGCTCAATGGTCTCGCCCAGCCAGAAATCGCTGGTGCAATACTGTGCCTGCACCAGATTTGCGTCGTGAAAGAGTGGGTTCTGATCGGCATCTCGGGACAAGAGGCCCTGCGCAATCGCCGGATAGGTGTCGCCATCTACGATGGGTTTGCCCTTGGCCACAGGTGCCGTGGTCAGCCGCCGCTCACGTCCCGAACAATCCGTATGCTTGTCGTCACAAAAGAAGCCACCCAATACCTGAATAACCCAGGTATTCGCGTCGTCTCCTGTGGACAGTCCCAGCCCGGCCGCGGTGCCATCATTGCAGCGGGCGTTCGACCAGCGAGCATCATGCTTGGCCGGCACCCACAAGGTGAAGGCGTCCGCGTCCGAACTTTGAGGTAACGGCGCGGGCGCCGGAGCGACGATAGGGGCCAACTCGCTGTTTCCACAGCCGAGCGCCGACAGGATGAGCCAGAGCATGGCCCATCCAAGCACGTACCCGCTGTTCACACAACTGGTGCGCCCCACCACCCGTCCGCATAGAGACGACCATGCCTTCAGAACTGCTCCTCCGACACGACCCGCTCCCCTGGTGGATCGACGCCACGATCTCCCACGTCAAGGCACCCGCGCTCGATGCGCTGCCTTGGAAAAACGTCTTCCAGGAGATGGACCAGCTGGTGGCCGGCGCTATCGCGAATACGGACGAAAAGCGCCAAGTGGGCCACTACTGGCTCCGCGACCCCATGCTCGCCCCAACAATGGGTCAGGCGCGCGATATCGGAGATTGTCTCGAACAGATCCGCGGTTTCGTAAATGAGGTCACCCAAGGAATCGCCCTGAACGAAGCCGGCGAGCGCTTTACCGACGTGCTGCACATCGGTATCGGCGGCAGCGCCTTGGGCCCTCAGCTGTTGATCCAGACCTGCCCCAACGACGGCCTGCGCGTCTGGTTCCTCGACAACATCGACCCCGATGGCATCGCCCGCATCCTTAACGAGATGGGCGACCGCCTCCGCACGACGCTGATCCTGGTGGCCAGTAAGTCGGGCACCACCCCCGAGCCCATGTACAGCCTAGCGCTGGTCCTCGATCGCCTGCATCAACTGAACCTGCCGGTCGGTCCTCGACTGGTGGCGCTCACCACGCCCGGTAGCCTCCTCCACAAGCGGGCGAAGAAAGAACACTGGCGCGAAATCTTCCCTCTTTGGGATTGGGTCGGCGGCCGCGTGTCGGTCACCTCCGCCGTAGGTTTGGTGCCGGCCGGTCTGGCCGGCGTCGACATCGACCAAGTGCTCGCCGGCGCCCGCGCCATGGACGAGTGGACCGCAACCCCCGAGTGGCGGGACAACCCAGCGGCGCTGCTGGCCGGCTGCTGGCACGTGCTCGGCAACGGCAAGGGCGACCGCAATCTAGTGGTCATGCCGTACTCCGACCGCCTGCTCTGTCTGTCCCGCTACCTACAACAGCTGGTGATGGAGTCTGTCGGTAAGAAGCTCGACCGCGACGGCAAGGTGGTCAAGCAAGGACTCACCGTCTTCGGAAACAAGGGCAGCACCGACCAACATGCCCACGTCCAGCAGCTTCGCGACGGTCGCAACGACTTCATGGCGCTGTTCGTCCAGGTCCTCGACGACGGCATCGGGTCCAACGCCATCGTCGCCGATGACTGCAACGCTGGCGACGTGCTCCAGGGCTTCCTGCTCGGCACCCGTCGTGCCCTCCAAGAAGGAGGACGCCCCAGCTTGGTCCTCACCATCGCCACGGCCGACGCTTTTGCCATCGGCGGGTTGGTCGCCCTCTTCGAACGCGCCGTGGGCCTCTACGGCAGCCTGCTGAACGTTAACGCCTACAACCAGCCTGGCGTCGAAGCCGGAAAAGTCGCCGCAAAAGAGGTATTACACCTGTCTCGGCGCGTTCGTGAGCTGATCGGCAAGGCATCGATCAGTGCCGCGGCCCTCGCCAAGACCCTCGACGCCGACGAGGTCGAGGTGATGTACCTGTGCGAGCGATTGGTCAGCACCCGGCGTTTGTTCCGCGAGAACACTGTTCCCGCGCGGTATCGGCTACCGTTGGGCCACGAGCGTTAGCCCAGCCCCGGCCAGCACTGCACCGAGATAGAGAACGCGCCCTCTTCCTGGTCCTTGCCCTCGACCACCAAGAACCAGCTGGTCTCGTTTTGAGTGACCAGTCGAAGCTGCTCGCGATCGCCTTGCGGCCGTGGGCGCATCTCGCATTGCGTCACCATCGCCTTGGCGCTCGGACAGGTGGTGTCATTCCACTTGAGGGCGGCGATGTCGAGGTCGGCGCACGGAGAGTCGAAGGTGACCTGAGCCGACCAATCGCCGTCGGGCATGTCGAGGCGGTACACCCGTTCTTCACCGCCATCGTGGTTTGTCGTGGCCGGCGTGCAGAAATTCGCCTCGTAGAAACGCGTGTTGTAACGACGCATTCCACCAATCGAATGCCCCACGATGGCGTCGCCACAGCGCAACACGCCCGAGATACAGTCGGGACCAGTAGTGGGCCCACCGTGGGTAATATCGTCGCACTGACCCGCGGTGATTCCAGCCTCGGGGGGCGCAGGACCGCTGATGTTGCCGGGCAAGATATTCCGCCGCTCGCGCACTTTGATTTTGCCAATCACCGAATCGCCATCGGGACCCGCGTCGTCGCTGGGCAAGGTGAGACCGTATTGGCAGGCGAGCAGCGAGAGCAGGACGAATTGAAGCACGTGACCTCCGGGCGACGACGATACCACCAACCACAGTCTTACTTTGGGGCCTCGCAAACAAACACGAAGGCCGGAGGCACATTGGCCCAGGCGATCCTGGTTTTAGTGACAGTTTCGAAGCGATCGTCGAGGGCCATACGCAGCCGCTTGGCGGCGGGCAGCACTTGAGAGTGTACGTACTGAAACGTGACCATCTTACCGCCGGGGGCCAACGTATCGAGGATGGCCCGGAAACACTCGCCCTGAAGCTCGGGGCTCCAGATGGCCCACGGCAAGCTGCTCACCACGCGATCCGCTTTAGGATGGCCCCACGCTTCCAAAAGCTCGGGCAGCTTCTGAACGTAGTCCTCTCGCACGGCCACATCCGGAAACCGGGCGCGTAGCGCCTTCGCCAGCGAGGCCTTCGGCTCGAGACTCAGTAACGGATTGCCTGGGTGAAACGCTATGATCTGAGCGGTCATTGGCCCAGTTCCGGCGCCCAATTCGACCACAACGTGGTCCGGCTGGATGTCGGCGGACTCGACGATGAGACGGGCCAGCGACGGGCCAGAGGGCGCGACGGCCCCCAGGGTGACGGGGTCGCG
>JAACDH010000373.1 GCA_009936995.1 Rhodobacterales bacterium | reverse complement strand
CCTGCAGCACGAGCTCCGCCTCGAGGCCTACGGGCACATCCAGGCCCTCGACATGGAGTGGTTCGCCGATCGCTCTCGTGGCGGCCTCATGTCGGTGCTCAACGACGACATCAACCAGCT
Source organism: Rhodobacterales bacterium (assembly GCA_009936995.1). Lineage (GTDB taxonomy): Bacteria > Myxococcota_A > UBA796 > UBA796 > JAACDH01. The sequence goes on along the minus strand of JAACDH010000373.1, from coordinate 3,539 downwards.
CGAGCGCTTCCTTGACAAGGGCGCCAACGACCTGCTCCAAGTGGCCACCACGGTGGTTGTGGTCGGCGCCATCTTCTTTGCCACCGACTGGAAAATCGCCCTGATGGCCATCGCGCCCATTCCGGTCATCCTGTGGGGCTCGTTTAAGTTCCAGTCCCGCATCCAGCCGCTGTACACCGAAGTCCGCCAACAAGTAGGCCACTTGGGCGCCCTCCTCGAAAACAACCTGGATGGTATCCTCACCATCAAGGCGTTCACCGGTGAATCCCGCGAGCGTGAACGGGTAAGGGCCGCATCCGAACGTTATCGTCAGTCGAATCGCCAAGCCATCCGCTTATCCTCCGCCTTTGTCCCGTTGATTCGCATGGCCATCTTGGTCGGATTCTGCGCTACCCTGCTGTGGGGGGGCGTGCTCACCACCAGCGGCGCAATGGCGGTCGGAACCTACTCGGTGCTGGTCTTCCTGACCCAGCGCCTGCTCTGGCCCCTCACCCGTCTAGGCGAGACCTTCGACCTGTACCAACGGGCCATGGCCAGCACCACCCGGGTGCTCGACCTCATCTCCACGCCCGTTCGACAGCTGGACGGGACTAAAACACCCGAACACCTCGAAGGGCGACTGGTCTTCGATGACGTAACATTCGCCTATCCCGACCGACCGGCTCTGCTGAACCACTTCAACTTCGAAGTGGCCCACGGCAGCACCACCGCCATCGTCGGCTCCACAGGAAGTGGAAACAGCACCTTGGTCCGTCTGTTGCTGCGCCTCTACGACCCACAGTCCGGTGCCATTCGCATTGGTGATACCTCGGTCCGCCACGTCACCATCAAGCAGCTCCGCGATCAAATCGCCCTGGTCAGCCAACGGGTCACCCTGTTTCCCGGTACCATCCGCGACAACATCCGATATGGACGCCCCGACGCCACGGACACCGAGATCGACCAGGCCGCTACCGCAGCAGAGGCCATGCCCTTCATCCTCGATCTGCCCCAGGGAATTGAGACCGCAGTCGGCGAGGGCGGCGTGAAGCTCTCGGGCGGCCAACGCCAGCGCATTAGTATCGCAAGGGCCGTGCTCAAAGACGCGCCCATCCTGGTGCTCGACGAGGCTACCAGCGCGGTCGACAACGAGACCGAGTCGGCGCTGCAGCGCAGCCTGGCCAAGCTCGCCGAGGGACGCACCACGTTGGTCATCGCCCATCGGCTGTCCACCGTTCGCCATGCAGATCGTATCGCTATCCTCGAAGAGGGTACGCTGGTCGAGTCGGGAACCCATGACCAACTTGTGAAACAGTCGGGGCGATACGCAACCCTGTGGGCCGTTCAAACCGGTCAACGGGTGCAAGAATCCCCATGAGCGATGTGTTAGCCGCTGCCAACGAGCCCAATGCCCAATGCCCGGCGCCCAGAGCCCACTGGCGAAACTGACGCGCTGTTGGCCCTGCGTCATGCCTTGGGAACCAGCGCTTGGGCGGCGCCAGCGCTCCGACAGAAGGCTAGACCGGCGACCGCCCCAACACCACCAAGCTCCACCCGCCGAGCACCCGCACGGCCCACCGCGGCTGGGCTCGGAAGGCCAATGCACGTACCGCTGAAAGTCCGACGCGCAGGCCGTGTACCTCGGGCTCGATCCGGTGGAAGTCCCAATCCACCACCTCGATGCCCGCTTGATCGAGGCGTTCCAGGGCGGTCCGACGGGTATAGGCGTGCAGGTGGCCGTATTGCTCGCGAAAACCTGCGGTGCGACCGGTGACTCGATCGGTGATGGCGTTGTCGAGGGGGATGCGGAACAACATCCAGGGCGCGTGGGCGCACAGGCCCCGCAGGAAAGAGACGTCGTCGTCAAGATGTTCGAACACATCGACACACAGCAGTAGATCGGCCCGGCGATCCGTGGGCAGCGCGCCGTGATGGAAGGTGAGCAGGTCCGTGGTCCGCAGCTGTGCCCGGGCGATGGGAAGCTCGGCCAAGTCCCAGCCTTCGCAAGTCGGAGAGAGGTCGTCAGCCCGCCACCAGTCTATCATCGACGCCAGCACGACACCTGTTCCGCAGCCCACCTCGAGCACTGTCTTCGGCCGGATCTGGTGTTTGTGAAGGAGCGTGTACAGGCCCGCCGCTTTGGCAGGTCCGTCCTCTTCATGCCAGGTGGGATTTCGGGCTGCGTAGTCCATGTAGCGCCATGTTACACGGACCGGAACTCTGTGAGACCTCGGCATCGGCGGCGCTCTGCCGAAAGTCGTAGCAAAGGACACTTCGTGCGCACCATTCCCCTGCTTCTGGCCCTGTCGCTCACGTCCCCTTCTGCCCTGGCCTCAGGCTACTACTACAGCGACTCCGGCATCGTGGCGACCGGCCGTGGAGGCGCCTGGGTAGCGGGTGCTGACACGCAGTTCGCCCAGCACTACAACCCCGCCGGGTTGATTCGGGTCAAGGCGCCTACGTTCAACATCGGCTGGTCCGGCATTCAGCAGAATGTGCACTGGACCCAGGCCAATCCCGACGGAGGTTTCTACCCCGAGGCGAGCGGAAATGCGCCGCCCTTCAGTGTTCCCCAGTTCGGTTTTGTCACCCCTGTCGGCGACAAGGTGGCCATCGCGATCGGCTTCATCAGCCCGTTTGCCCCGTCCTCCAACTGGAATCCCAAAGGACCACAGCGCTACTCCATCATCGAAAGCTCGGTGTACCAGTTCGGATTCGGTCCTTCAGTGGCCTACCAGCCCATCAAAGCCCTTACCTTCGGGTTTGGCGCCCAGGCTTCGTACCTCGCGCTTGGTCGCAGTTTCAACCTCACGTTGTCCGGCCTCGAAGACCCCAGCGGCGACGTCTTTATCGAGGCCCGCGCCAAAGACACCTTCACGCCGACCTTCAACCTCGGACTGTTGATTGAACCGGTCCAACAAGTGGCCTTCGGGTTCTCGCTCACCGCCCCCGCTACCTACAACGCCAAGGGCCAAATTGGCGTCAACTTCGACGGCAGCTCCATCGCCAGCCTGCTGTCCGAGACCGAGCTTGAGGACCCCAACGTCGGCGTTCAGATCACCCTGCCCACGATCATTCGAGCCGGTATGGCCGTCCGCCCAAACGAGAAACTAGAAGTCGAGATCACTTGGGTTCACCAAGCCTGGGCCAGCCTCGAAGAGATCATCATCGACGACATCGATCTTGCCGTCGAGGTGGAGGCCTTGAACCAGTCCACCCCCATCCCCGAACAGTTTGAGCTGCCCGCCGGCTTGCAGAACGCCAGCAGCATTCGTCTGGGCGGCGAGTACCGGATCAACGACGGCCTCGAGCTCCGCGCCGGCGGCTTCTACGGAAGCACCGCCGTCCCCGAAGAGCTGGTCACCGTCTCCTTGGTCGACACCGCGAAGGTGCAGCTGGGAACCGGCGCCTCGATTTGGTTCCTTGACGGCAAGCTGCGCTTCGATGGGGCTGCAGCGGTGGTCCTCCACAAGACGCTCGAGGTCCGCGATTCCCAAGTCGAACAACTGTACATCTACCCCGGTATTGGCGCCGAGGCCGAGCCCAGCGTCATCGGAAAT
>JAACDH010000372.1 GCA_009936995.1 Rhodobacterales bacterium | reverse complement strand
TTTTGGGGCGGGTTTGCTGGCCTTTGCCGACGTGGGAGCGGCAGCCGTAGACGTGCTATTGTGCATCACTCGACGTCTAGACTTTGGCGCCTCGGTTGCAACCTCTGCGCCCGCTTCTTCGACGGTTCGGATGGTGACCGGAGCCACGGATGTCTTGGCAACACGACGTCGGACGACGGGAGCGGGATCCGGTGTATCGTCGCGCCGGTGGCGGGGACGCATGATTCGTCGGGCGGGTCGACGTTGGCCATTATCGGCGGAGGCGTCGTCTAAATTGTCGGAGGAGGTGGCCCCGGCGCTGGTCTTTTGGACGGCCCCGAATGACTCCGGTGCGCCCGCTTCGAGAAAATCGATTGGTACACCGAGATCGTGTGACATGGCCTCGTTGGACCAGCCCGTACCTTCAAGCAAGGCGAGTCGTTTGCGATCGACCCAAATAGCCGCTCCAACCTTACGAGGAGTGGATTCACGCTGCTCGTAAAGCATGACCTCGCGATGCATGAGGGCTGACATTCTGTCCGATGCGTCGGGACGAGAACGCAGGGACTCCATCTCCTCGCGGACGCGAGCCAGCTCGCGCTCTAGTAGGTTGCGATCGGCCATGGTGTCATTCTCCCTTTGCTGTTATGTACATACCCTTGTTGAGGCCTGTCGTGTAGGGCAAGAAGGACCTTTTTTATGAGCATCGGGTGCGCGATGTGAGCCGTTGGATCACATCTTGTCTCCTGTCGGGTTTGATCGGGGAGATATCAAGCAGCTCAGCGACCAGTAAATCTTCGGCGTCTAGGCTCTGTCGCTCTGGCCCCAGTCGGTTGACCGGTTCGTAGGCTGCTGCGGGCAGTCGCTGTCGCGTGCTGTTGGGAGAACTTTTCGCAGCCATTACTCCACCTTTTGCCCTTGCACAGAAGGGCGGCTCACCCGCACGGGGGGGGGGGCACGGAGTCAATGGTGCGGTCCGCGGCCCTCGTTGCCGAGTACACTTCAGCGTGCAGCCGATTGTGTTAAGGAGACATGGCGAATAGGCCGTCTCCCTCGGCCGTTGGCGCGGGGGTGTCGGTTTCCCCTTGACCGGTGCTGACCCAGTACAGGACGTGGTCGCGGAGCGGTAGCGCAACCACGTGTTGCTCGGCCCCGATGGGTACCAGCCCGTAGGCAAGAGGGCTGCGCAGGCAATTCGGGACCTGGCCATTCTCCATCGGTGCACAGGCGATGGACCACATGAGCGTGCCGTCCGTGTCGCCGGTGCGGTCTTGATCTTGGGCGATGACCACCAAGTCGGCCATGTCCTCGCCGCCCCACCGGAAGATGGGCAGATCTCCGTCGACATCGGTGTAGACGTCGACTTGTTCCGCGCATGCGCCCAGGGCCAACAGAGACAGTAGGAAGATGCGCATGAGGCGTCCGCGGAAGGAGGTTCACCCACTACAGCGCAGCCGGGGGTCTGTTGACCCAAACAAGGTGCTAGAAGTGCGGTTCCCACTTGCTGGGAACGCCAACGGGCGTCTCGTAGACCTTGCCCGAGAAGTCCATGATGTACAGACTATTGGCGTCCCATCCGCCGACGCCAATGCCGAAGTTCAGCGAGGACATGAACGCAAACTCAGTGATGTCTACCGCCAACGCGACAGCGCCTCCGGGGGTGACGCGCCACACGCCGTTGTTCATCTAGACCACGTAAAGGTTGCCGCAGGCATCCACGGTCATGCCGTCGAGGATCGAGAAGCCGCTGATGGGGATGTTGGGACCCTGGGTGGGTGGGCCGGGGTCGTTATTGGCGTCGAAGTCGACGAACCAGATGTTCCCGAACTCGGAGTTCCAGTACAAGCGACTGTAGTCTTCGCTGAAGCTGCTGCCGTCGAACGACATACCTGGCAGGTCGGCGATCATCTCAAGGTCGCCGTTGGAGGTGTCGATGCGGACGACGGCGCCGCTGACGGTGACGTAAGCCCAGCCGTCGGCACCGATCGCGACGCCGTTGGGCGTGGAGAGCTGGTGGAGGGTTTCGCGTCCACCAGTAAAGGGGTCGACCTTGATCAGGGATTGCGCATCGACATCGACGATGACCAAGTTGCCATCGGGTAGATAGCGAGTGCCCTTCGCATTTCCGATGTTCGGAACCAGGAGCTCTGCTGGGCCGCCAAACGGCGTGCGCTTCAGGCCGCCAGACACACCCACCATGTAGCCGTCGGTGGAGAAGGTCCAGTCTTCGTGGCTGGGGACCCAGTCGTGCGTGGTGTAGGTCAGCGGCAGGGGTAGCAGCTGGGTGCAGTCCACGTTCATGGCCCAGGGCTCTGAGGTGGCCGTGGTTGTGTTCGACGCGGTGGTGGTCGGGGTGGTGTTCGACGTCGGGGTCGTCGTCGTGTTTCCGGTGGTCTCGGCGCCCGTGTCCGTGGGCGTTTCGGCGTCCGTGTTGCTGGCAGTACACCCGATTAGAGCGAGAAGTGTGAAACATAGGCGCATATCGGCCCTCCAGGTCCAGCAGTTGGCCAGACCCGGTTAACGGAGTCACACCCATCTGTCGCGGCGATTCACGGTTGCTGTGAGCCATTACCGTAAACCAGCGCCACGCTGTGAGAACAGGCGGACGCCGGTGATGCGGTGGTCGGGTATGTAGGGGCATGACCGTTCGCAAGATCATCCACCTCGACATGGACGCGTTCTACGCTTCGGTAGAACAGCGGGATGATCCCACCTTACGGGGCGTTCCGGTGGCTGTAGGCGGGGGTCCCGGCGGACGAGGCGTGGTCGCGGCGGCCAGCTATGAGGCACGGAAATATGGGGTTCGATCGGCGATGCCCTCGTCGAAAGCGGCGCGTGTGTGTCCGCATCTACACTTTGTTCGGCCTCGGATGTCTGTCTACGTGGCGGTCTCTAAGCAGCTCCGCGCGATCTTTGAGGAGGTCACCGATGTTATCGAGCCGCTCTCTTTAGACGAGGCTTACCTCGACGTCACCGAGAACAAGTTGGGCCTTGAGAGCGCCACCGAAGTGGCGGAGTACCTGCGTCGGCGCATCCACGAGGAACTGCAGTTGACCTCGTCGGCGGGCGTGTCTCACCTGAAGTTTGTGGCGAAGATCGCCAGCGCCTACCGCAAGCCGGATGGTCTCACAGTGGTATCGCCGGGGAGAGTCTTGGAGTTCATCTCTCCGATGCCGGTGAGCAAACTGTGGGGTGTGGGACCTTCCACGCAGATAAAGCTCCACAGCTTAGGGCTTCGAACCATTGGCGATGTGGCGAGCGCCGAGCCCGATCTGCTCGCCACGCGGATGGGAAAGCGAGGCCTGTACTTGCGTAGAATGGCGCAGGGGAAAGATCCACGGGTAGTACGTGCGCGGTCTGGACGGAAGTCTCGAGGCTCGGAGAGTACCTTCGCCGAAGACATTCTTGAGGTAGACACACTGGAAGGTGTGATCGGCAATCATGCTCGGCGTATCTGCGGGAGTGGTCACGGGGCAAGAACGGTCACCCTAAAGCTGCGCTATGACGACTTCAGCACCATCACCCGCTCGCTATCGCTGGACGGTTGCACCGATGACCCCGCGGTGGTGAAGGCCGCGGGTATCACGCTGCTCTCGCGTACCGAGGCCGGTAAACGCCCGGTTCGACTGCTCGGACTCTCTCTAAGTAATTTCGCCGACCGCGAAGCGCAGCGTCAGCTGGCGTTGCCCTTCGAGGAGTGACGCGCCTGGCGGGCGTCGACGTACGCGCGGAGCTCACAAGTGTCGCAGCTGTGGTCGTCCTCCACCACCTCGAGGGCGGCCGAGAGCGCGTCGTCCATGGCGGCGAACCACGCTTTTTGGGTGGGAAAGAGGTGGTCTTCGCCAAGCGCCTCGGTGGCCCCTGTGGACTGAAGTACGGCCATCACCCGGGGGCGCATCCCGACGAGGAACAGCTCGCGTCCGCTGGCCTTGATGCGCGCGGCCATGGCGGTGAGCACCTCGGAGGTGGTGACGTCCAGGCCCTGGGTTCGCTTTAGGCGGAGGATGAGCACCTTGACTTCGTCCTTGGTGGTCGCCTCGACCATGGCCGACTCCAGCTCGCGGGCGGCGGCGAAGAACAGCTGCCCCTCGACTTGGAGGATGCGGATACTGGGGCAGGTGGGCTGCGCGTCATCTCGGATGGGGACTTCGTGCAGATGACCTGCGGAGTCGAGGACCAGATCGGCGACAACCAAGTGGCGGGCGCCGCGGAGGAAGGCGAACAAGCTGATGGCGACGCCCAGGTAAATGGCTTGGTCCAACTCGAGCATCCAAGTCCCAATAACGGTGCCGGTGAAGGCGGCTGCGTCGCCGAAGCCAGAGGTCATCACGCGGTTGATGCGGGGAACGTTGACCAAGTCGCGGCTGATCACCAGCAGCATGCCGGCGAGGGCGCTGATCGGGGTCCAATCGACGACCGGACCTAATGCGATGAGCACCAAGAGCATCATCGCGCCCGACATCACGCCACTCCAACGGCTCTTTGCGCCAGCTGAATGGTTGAGGGCGCTGCGAGAGAGCGAGCCCGAGGTGGGGTAGCCGCTGAAGAAGGCCGCGGCGATGTTGGCCAGGCCCTGCCCGAGGAACTCGCGGTCGAGGTCGAGCCGCTGGCCGGTTCGAGCCGATATGGAGCGGGCGACTGAGGAGCTCTCGACCAAGGACAAAACAGTCCCCGCGATGGCAATGGGGACCAGCATCCGCATATTCGCCAGGTCGATGTTGGGGATGGTGAACGGCGGCAGGCCGCTAGGCGTTTGGGAGAGGTCGGCCACCCGGGTGATGCCCAGGGCCGAGAAGTCGGCGAAGTAGCTCACGACTGTCGCCACGGCGAGGGCGACGATGGCCCCTGGGATCTTCGGGGTGAACTTCCGCATAGCGAGAATGCCGGCGGCCACGGCCACGGCCGTCAGGATCGCCACGTACTGGGGATCGTCGATGGCGGTGGCCCAGCCGTAGATACGGCCTGGAAGGGTTCCCCGGACGCCGGGGGTCTGGGTGAGATTGGGTAGCTGGCCCACGCCGATCAGCACGCCAGCGCCGGTGATGTAGCCGAGAACGACGGGGCTGGAGATGTAGTCTACGAGCACACCGAGCCGAAGCAGGGCCGCGCCTGTCTGGAACAGTCCGATCATCAGCGCGAGGGTGAGCGCGACCGCGACTGGATCTTCGGACATCCCGGCGACGGCACCGCCGACGAGCAGTGACAGGGCGTTGGTCGGCCCGGTGATGACGTGCTTGGACGACCGTGTCAGTGACCCTACAATCGCCGGGATCGTCGCTGCGTATAGTCCAACCGCTGGCGGAAGACCGGCAATCAGCGCGTAGGCGACCCCTTGGGGAATGGAGAGAAACGTGACCGTGAAGGCGGCGGCTAGGTCGGCCTGGAATGTGGAAGCGAAAGTTTTTGAATCGTTGTCGTCGGACATATTTACTGGGTAGAGCAAGTCTTGTGCCGAAGGCCGTATCGTGGTGAGGTGGGGGCGGTTGGAAAGTGTCCCCTACGCTCGGCACCCAAACGCCTAGCGCCTCCTGGAAAGATGCCCGATCGTTGGCGCTGTCTTCTGACCCGGCGCCGGCATAGCGGCACACTGGGGGGTGGTTCGGGGTATAAATGGTTTGTCTTGTTGCAACCTTTGTGCAACACTCTGGAACAAATGCGTATTCTCAAGAGAACCCACAGCTCCGACGTCACCTCATTCCACGACATGGTGGCGGTGTCCGACCCAATGATGGATTTGTTCAAGCTGGTTGAAAGACTGGCTCGAACCGATATCGGCGTGCTGATCCGCGGCGAGACGGGGACGGGCAAAGAGTGTGTTGCGCGGGCGATTCACGACCTCTCGCCGCGAGCCAGTGGTCCGTTTCAGGTGGTGAACTGTGCCACCCTCACCGGGGACCTCCTCGCCAGCGAGCTCTTTGGTCACGTTCGCGGCGCCTTTACTGGCGCGCATAAAGACAGAAAAGGAGTGTTTGCGCTTGCGAATGGAGGAACACTCTTCCTCGACGAGGTGGCTGAAATTCCTTTGGAGGTCCAGGCGCGGTTGCTTCGCGTCCTTCAATCGCGAGAGTTTGTTCCCGTCGGCGGTACGGAACCTCAAACCGTCGATATTCGGATTCTATCGGCAACACATCGCGCCCTTCGTCGTGAGGTCCAAAAGGGTAATTTTCGCGCCGACCTGATGTACCGGATTCGCGTCCATCCCCTGTATCTACCCCCACTGCGAGAGCGTCCAGGCGACATCGCCGTGCTGTTTTGGCACTTCGTCGACCAGTTTAACGGCGTGGGTGAACGGACGGTTCATGGGATCGAGTTTACGGCGATGGAGGCGTTAAACACGTATTCTTGGCCCGGTAATATTCGTGAACTTCGCAACTTGGTCGAGGGGGCGATGGCCGTTGGCGATGGCCCGATTCTGTCCATGGACGAACTAACGCCTGATGTTCGTGGCGAGCCGCCCCCGGCTTCTGCAGAGGCTGGCTTTCGATCATTGGCAGACGAGGAGCGCGCGGGGATTCTCGTCGCCCTAGGCGAGTCCCGAGGTCACAAGGGCAAGGCTGCGACCGCACTGGGGATGAGTCGTACAACCCTTTGGCGTAAGATGCGGGAGTTAAAGGTCACCTAGTGCAGGTGCCTGGATTTGCCAACTGGCATGATCGCTGCAGAGAGCTACCGTCATGAACTACGGCTTCGTCATCAATACGGGCAACTGCATTGGTTGCCACGCGTGCAGCACAGCATGCAAGAGTGAAAACCAGGTCCCCTTGGGGGTCCAGCGCACCTGGGTAAAGACCACCGAACAGGGGCGATACCCGGATGTGACGCGGCACTTTCAAGTGACGCGCTGCAACCACTGCGCCAATCCACCTTGTGTGCGTAGCTGTCCCACCACCGCAATGTACCAACGCGATGACGGTATTGTGGAGTTCGATCCTGATGTATGCATCGGATGCAAGGCTTGCATTCAGGCGTGTCCGTACGACGCCATCCACATCGACCCGGACTCCGGAACGGCCAGCAAGTGTCATTACTGCGCGCACAGGGTCGACGTGGGCCAAGAGCCCGCGTGTGTGGTTGTGTGCCCCGAACACGCGATTATCGCCGGAGATATGGACGATCCGAAGTCCGAAATCAGCGCCATTCTGGCCACCAAGCACGTCACGGTGCGCAAACCAGAGCAGGGAACCTCTCCCAAACTTTTGTACGTGAACGGCAACGAGCTGGCACTTCATCCAACCGCCAAGGCGGCCGGCGAGTCCTTCTGGAACTCCGATGTGGTCACCCATCACCACGGCCCCGCACCCGAGATGGGCGACGCCAGCCACAAGCTGCCCGGAACGGACGGCACGGCCTACCATGGCGCTCAACTGCGTGAAGCTCAGGATCAAGGGGCGCCCTAGAATGGTCCAATCCAGTTTGGTGGCACCGCCGCCGAGCAGATGTCCCAGGTGGTGTGGAACGCTCAGCACGACATCCACTGGCACTGGCCTATCCCGGCCTACATCGTCACCAAGGCCGCAGCCGGCGGGCTGGTTCTTGCCATGGTGCCGCTCATCTTGGGCAGCGCCTCGGCCAGCGGCATGATGGTTATCGCCCTGGCTCTCGTGGTCGCACTCATGGTCGCCACCAATGGGCTGCTGCTGTACGATTTGGAGCGTCCCGAGCGCTTCCTCTTCCTGTTGATTCGGCCCCAATGGCGGTCCTGGGTTGCGCGCGCGGCATGGATTCTCACCGGCTTCACCGCGCTCTCGAGCTTCTGGTTTGGCGTCGAGCTCCTGGCCTACGTGGGCTGGGTGTCGCCCGGCAACCTGTCTCTGGCACGCTGGGTCTTCGGTGTGCCGCTGGTTCCGCTGTCACTGGCCACCGGCACCTATACGGCCTTCCTGTTCGCCCAAGCCGAAGGCCGCGACTTCTGGCAGAGCCCGGTTACGCCGGTTCACATGCTCATGCAGACCTTCTACATGGGCGCCTTGGCTGCGCTCACCGTGGGCTCCTTGGTCGGCCTCGGCGACGTCACCATGGAACGCTTCCAGAACTTCGGCCTGGCCACCATGGGCCTGTCACTGGTGTTGGTGCTCTTCGGCGAGTTTGGGGTCTCCCGCGCCAGCGAGCTGGCTGTTCGCGCCCAACGTGAGATTCAATGGGGCGCCTGGAAGCATCACTTCTGGGGCGGTCTGGCGGTGGGTCTCGTGCTGCCCATGCTGCTCATCCTGGTCAGCTCCTACCTCGCGCTGCCCGCCCTGCTCGCCGCGGGTGCCGGACTCTTCGCATACGAGCTGGCCTTCGTACTCGCGCCGCAACAGATTCAGAACTCCTAGTCCCCGAGAACGTCAATGTCGCTGTCTAGTCAGCTTACGGCCCTGCTCGGGGCCATGGTCAATCGGGGGGCTCGTCCTCATCCCGCCGATCTTCTCGCCGCCAAAGGCAGTGGGCCCACCAACGACGCCGGCGTGCGCCCGCCCACGTTTAGCGAGGTGGCCAGCGAGCCCAGCAAGCGCACCACCGTGGTTCACCCCGACGGTCGCTTGAGCCAGTATCCACCCCCCGACAAGTGGCACGACCACGTCGAGTGGGACGGCAAGGCTTGGCCGCGCAAGGTCGCCCGCCGCTATACCCTGGTGCCCACCATCTGCTTCAACTGCGAGAGTGGCTGTGGTCTGTTGGCCTACGTCGACAAGCAGACCTTTGAGATTCGCAAGTTCGAGGGCAATCCCGTCCATCCCGGTAGCCGGGGTCGGAACTGTGCAAAGGGCCCGGCAACGCACAACCAAATCTACGATCCCGAGCGCATTCTGTACCCCCTCAAGCGGGTGGGCAAGCGCGGCGAAGGGAAGTGGAAGCGGGTTGGCTGGGAAGATGCGATGGACGATATCGCAGAAAAGATGCGCGCATCCCGCGAAAAGCGACGCGATGGCATCATGTACCATGTGGGCCGCCCGGGTGAAGACCACTACACCAACCGCATCATCCAAAGCTGGGGCACTGACTCCCACAATTCTCACACCAACATCTGCAGCGCTGCGGCGCGGGTTGGCTATTGGATGATGGCTGGTTTCGACCGTCCAAGCCCCGACTACGCCAACGCCCAGACCATTCTGCTCATCTCGGCGCACCTCGAGACGGGGCACTACTTCAACCCCCACGCTCAGCGCATCATGGAGGCGATGAACAAGGGCGCGCAGCTGATCACGTTCGATCCGCGGCTGTCCAACACCGCCGCCAAGTCCGACGTGTGGTTACCCACCTGGCCCGGCTCCGAGGGGGTTGTCCTCTTGGCCATCGCGAACCACCTCATCCAAAACGACCTCTACAACAAGGATTTTGTGGAACGGTGGGTCAACTGGAAAGACACCCTCAAGCACTTCGACGCCGGCAAGACCTTCGCCGACTTTGACCAGTGGCTGAAAGAGACCTACGCCGAGTTCACCCCAGAGCGCGCCGCCAAGGAGTCCCAAGTCCCCATTGAGCGCATCCACCAGGCCTGCGAGCAAGTCGCCCGCGCTGGAACTCGCTTGTCCACCCACAACTGGCGTGCGGCGTCTATCGGCAACAAAGGCGGCTGGCAGATCACCCGCTGCCTCTTCGCCCTGAATGTGCTCACCGGAAGCGTGGGACCCCCAGGCGGAACCTCGGCAAACTCCTGGAACAAGTTCAAGCCCAAGCCCTACCGTACGCCGCCCGCGTTCAACGTCTGGAACGAGCTGCACATGCCCCACGAGTGGCCCTTCGCCCACTTCGAGATGAGCTTCTTGCTTCCTCACTTTGTGGAAGAGGGCCGCGGCGACATCGACGTGTACTTCACCCGCGTCTACAATCCGATGTGGATCAATCCCGACGGCTTCATGTGGCTCAAGCTGCTCCAAGACGAAGAGAAGATGAAGTTTCACGTTGCGCTTACGCCGACTTGGAACGAGTCCGCATGGTTTGCTGATTACGTACTTCCCATGGGTCATTCCGGAGAGCGTCATGATGTGATGAGCCAAGAGACCCACGCCGGTCAGTGGATTGGCTTCCGTCAGCCCGTTCGACGGGTGGCCATGGAGCGCGCCGGAAAACCGGTCAAGTTCTCCTACGAGGCGAACCCTGGAGAAGTCTGGGAAGAGAACGAGTTCTGGGTCGAGCTCACCTGGCGTTTCGACAAAGACGGCTCGCTGGGCATTCGTCAGTGGGTCGAGAGCGCCAAGAACCCCGGCGAGCCCATCACTCAAGACGAGTATTGGGCTTGGATCTTTGAGAACTCGGTGCCCGGCCTCCCCGCGGCGGCCGAAGCTGAGGGCCTCGTTCCGCTGCAGTACATGAAGAAGTATGGTTGCTACGAGGTGGTGAAAGACCACTACGTCCCCTACGAGCAAGACATCGTGGGCACCGTTAAGAGCGGCTTAGTGCACGACGCCGACGGCAAGGTTGTCGGTGTTAAAGCTGGCAAAGACCAGAAGATTGGCTTCAACACCCCCAGCCGCAAGATCGAGTGGTTCAGTGCCACCTTGCACGACTGGGGTTGGTCCGAGAAGGAATACAGCATTCCTTGGGACCTCAAAAGCCACGTGCATCCCGACAACATCGACATCTCCAAGGGCGAGATGTTGTTGCTTCCGAACTTCCGGCTTCCCACGCTGATTCACACCCGCTCGGCCAACGCTAAGTGGCTGTACGAGATCAGTCATAACAACCCTGTTTGGATCAACCCCATCGACGCCAAGCGGCTGCAGATGCGCCAGGGCGATCTGGTTCGGGTCGAGACCGAGATCGGTTGGTTTGTCGACAAGATTTGGATCACCGAGGGCATCAAACCCGGCGTGGTGGCCATGTCTCACCACCTCGGCCGCTGGCGTCTCAAAGAGGACCAGGGCGTGAGCCGTGGCGCAAGCTCGTTGGCCAAGCTCGAAGAAGATGGTGATGGCGGTCACCACCTGAACATCCTCAAGGGCGCCGGTCCCTGGGAGTCTAGCGATCCCGACACCAGCCGCATCTGGTGGAAGAACGTCGGTGTGCACCAGAACCTCACCCACGCGGTTCAGCCCGACCCGGTTAGTGGAGCCCACTGCTGGCTTCAGAAGGCGATTAATGTGCGTAAGGCGCTGCCGAACGAGAGGTATGGCGATGTGTACGTCGACACCAAGAAGTCCATGGCGCACTACAAGAAGTGGTTGGGTTACGCACGCTCTGCCGTCGACCATAGCCCCAATGGCGACCGTCGGCCCTTTTGGCTTAAGCGTCCGTTAAAACCAGTGAAAGAAGCCTATAAGCTACCGGAGAAGCCGTGGGGTCGGGACAAGTAGAAGCCACGGCCCTCGCCGCGCTAGGTGGGGTGCTGTTGCGTGGCGTTCAGGCCTCCGACCTCGAGTGGATGGGCAATGTGCCTGCCCTCAAGGCCGGTATTACCCAGCTGGGAAATGCCGATGAGCTTGCGGCAGAGCACCATCGGGTCATGGATCGCGAGGTGTTTCCCTACGAGTCGGTGTTTCGGTCCGACGACGCGCTCATGGGCGGCCTCCACCGCGAGGCCCTGGTGCCCTGGTATGCTCGAATTGGGTTGCCCGTACCGCCCGAGCCCGACCACCTCGGCGCCGAGATCATTCTCTACGCCGCCTTCATCGAGGCCGAAGAAGAGGGCCTCGACCCCAGTATTCGTACGCGATTTGCCGCGGCTCACCTCGCGACTTGGGCTCCAGCTGCTCTATTTGCTATCCGTAAACAAGGCGGGCCGCTGATGCCGGCGGTGTGTGACTTGGTCCTGGAGCTGTTGAGCGACGTGCTGGATAGTTCGGCGGTGCCTGAAGACCTCCTCGAAGACCCACTTGCGAGCAACAAGACGGGCCTCGGCGACTTGGCGACTGCGCTGCTGCGTCCCTCCAATAGCGGCTGGTTTCTGTCTCGCGGCGACATCCAAGCGTTGTCTAGCGCCTCGGACCACCCTTGTGGTTTTGGCGCCCGAAAGCAGATGCTGCACAACTGGCTGGTCACGGCCGTTCAACATGAACAAGTCGATCAGGCGATGGATGCGGTCGACGGCCTTTTGGCGGAGTGGAACGCCCATGCGAATTTGTTGAATGCTGGGGGATTGCGGTCGCGTCTTGTGCTACCCAAACGGATCTCCGCTGCACTTCGAGCGGGCGCTGGTGCCAAAGAAGCTAGCGCTTAGGCGGCGACCGCTTTGCTTGCGAGGACGCGAACTTCTAGGGGTTCTTCTCCGCTCTCCATGCACACATGGGTGACCACGACGACCTCTGGCGTGGTCATCTGGTATGCGCCGCCGATGGCGACCGAGGGCATGCCCGTCTTTGCGGTGACGTCCACGATAGGCTTGACAGCGCCGCTACACATGTTTGCTATTTCGCCCAGTGCATCTATAATATCGGCATGTTCTAGTTCGCCTGGGTCCATGCCAACCATCGCAGCGGTGACCTGTTGTGCCATGGGCCAACCACATCGGACCTCTACGACCCAGTTTTCAGTTCCAGTCAGAGACACCGAGGAGGTCACCGTATTTTCGGCGTGTACCACCTTATTCTCGGTGTGTTGAATCTCGAGGCCCAGCATCGAATTCCAGATGTCTTGGACGGCTGTTTCGAGTTGCGACTCGGTCATTGCTGCCTAGCGTTGAGGACCCATTGTAGCTACCCACACGTCTTATCTGCAAGGTCCAGTGCGCCTTTAGTACGAGATGCTCTCACGGCTGACGCGGGTAGAACTGTGGACGTTGATTCGGTATTTGTTAGCCTTCAGCTTGACTTTAGCCGGTTGCCGGGGCAATTGGGAAAGAGACGATATGCACAAAATTGTTAGGAGATCCTCAATGTCTGTACGAATGCTACTGCCGCTAGTGCTGCTGATCACCTCCGCTTGCCACAAGCCTTCGGTAGATGCGCCGAAAGAGCTTGGTGAGTTAGGCGCCTTCCTACACAAGCACTACGACGATGAAGACACTGCCGAGCTTCAAGCTGGCTTACTGTCCCTCCAAGACTTCTTGCTTGGCGTCGATCTCTCGCTCGACTACAAAGATAACGCCGTCACCATGCCCATCCTTAAGGGCGCCAATCTGGGTACGTTGGTGCCGCCCACCGGGGTGGACGCTTCGGAGCAGGTCAACGTCGCGCTGCCGGGTCGATCTTCGCACACCCTAGACGAGGCGTTGGTCAGCATCCTCGAGCCGAACCAAATCTGCATCGAGTCGTCGTCAACGGTATGGTCGCAACGCACCTTTAACACCGACACCGCTTGTTTCGAGGACCACTCCTGCGAGTACCTCGAGGTCACCAACGAAGTCCGCAAACAGAACGTCCTCGCGAAGGTCTGGTTCGACCAGCATAAGTCTTACCGTTGGGTCATGGTCGCCGACGAAGAGGGCAACGAGACCGAGATGCTCATCGCCCGCTCCTGGATCGACAAGCAGTTCCCCGCCGACGGTGGTGGTGGCAACAGCTGGGACCAGCTCTACCAGATCGACGTCTCTATTCCGGACCCGGACAACAACGACGAGACTCTCCGTTGGTTCTCCATCTGGTCCAGCATCACGTTAGCCGGCCTCACCGACGACGCTTACTCCAACTTGGTTCGCGACGGCCTCCAAGAGGGCTACATCTACGGCGACGAGTTCATCGAGAACAACATCACCGAGTGCAAGAACGACCGTGACGCCGAGAAGCCAGAACGCGGGTAGTTTCAGCCGAAAAACCGTCGAGCCAACTCTTCGGTGCCGATCTCGCGCAGTAGCTGTGCGTTCACGTCGGGGATGCCCGCCACGTCTTTGTGGTTGGCGATCGCCACGGTCATTTCGTCTTCGCGTAATAGGTGAAACACCGGCACCGGAGCGCGCGCGGCGAAGTTGGCGGCGTCCTCGGGGTCTGCGTCTTGGTAGACGGCGTTCGGGTGGAACACGACCACCTGAAACATACCGTCAAGACCTGCTAATTCGATGACGTGCTCGACCGCCCCGGCGGCGTCGAGGAAGTGCTCGTAGTCGGGCACAGCGGGTGCTGCGATGAGTGTGGTGGACAGCTTGGTGACCGGCTGGTCGACCAGGTGCTGGATCTCGATCAGCACGTCGCGGACGAGGTCGTCGATCTCAATCGCCAGGGTCTCGGTGACTCGAACTCGACCATCTCTGAAC
>JAACDH010000371.1 GCA_009936995.1 Rhodobacterales bacterium | reverse complement strand
GTGCCCGTGCCGTCGACACCTTGCGCCATCGCCTTGAAGATGACCTGGCCGTGGCTCTCGAGGTTAAGGGCTGCGTCGGCGATATCGGCAATCCAGCTGGTGATGCGACCTTGCCCCGTGAACTCCATCCTGGGCTCGTCGCTGATGTTCGCCACCACATCGGCGCCACCAGCGGCTGACGAGTAATAGATAGGAATATTGTAGTCGGTGACGCGGATCAGCATGCCCTCGGCGCGAATCTCCGCGTCGACTCTTAGCGTCAGTTTGACCCGGCGTTCTGTCGGGCGCACGGCGAGCGCCGGTTCGGGAACGCCCTTACGCATGGGAAGGAGCGCCCCATCGGCCGTAGTGAAGTTGACGCGCATACCCGGCCCCGCAGTCCACGCGCCCATGACCATTATCGGAAGACCGTTCTCGTCGCGAATGGAGGCGTCGACGACCAGCAGTTTACCCAAATTCTTTAGGTACTTGGCGAGCGACGGGTAGCCCATAGCCGTCAGTCCGGCGAGATCGAAGCGACCTACCAAGTCGACCGCGAGCCGGTCGTCTTCGATAGACGCCACCCGGTCGATGACCACCGCTGAGGTCAGCGTTTGCGAAAGGTTGGGTAGCGCCTGCTCGACCGCTGCCACCATTCGAAAGTCCGTGGCGGTGTTTAGTTGCGGTTGATGCAGTCGGGCGAGGGATAGCGCCGTAGTCGACGCTTTCGTGTTGGCGGTGCGCTCGATCTCGACCAGAAAGGCCTCGAACAACGTGGCGATATCGCGATGAGTCCAGGGGCCGGTACCCATGTCGAGTTGTTGGTGAACCGCGAAGCCATCGCCGCGGCTGAGATTGTGCTCGACCGGACGGAACGACGTGAGCCCCTCGAAGGTCATAAGTTGGCCATCGCAGACGTCGGATTCTTCGGGGAAAAGCGTGTATGTATAGGCGGTGTCGGATTCACACTCGGCGTATAGACGCAGCTGCCGCGTCTCGCCGTTGGGCTCGGGCAGCATCTCGTACAGGCGGCCTAGATCGAGCTCGAGGGCGGCATCGCGAACCTCTCCCATCAGGTCGGCGGTTTGGGTGTCGACGCGAAAGTCTAGCGCGAAGCTGTGCATTACGACGCGGGCGCGGTCGGTCCGGACAAGAATAGCGTCACCGGTACCGTCGCCGATGGCGTTGAATGCGTTCCACCAACCCAGATCGGCATCTTGCGCCTGGGCTGTGCTACACCCTACCAGGGCTAAGGCGACTAGAAAATACGTTTTCATCCACTCCTCTCGCCCGAGTTCGACACATCGCTGGGACGTCCGCAGGTCCACACGCTCGATTCATTGACCCACGACAATGAAACATGTTTCAGTGTCACTGGCAACCCCGAAATTCGGCGCGGTTCGCGGACATTCCGTGCACATCCTAAACGGCCGTCACCACAATCTCTGCAGATATTTTACGACATCGGCATTCTCTAGGCCCAACGTCCTGGACGCTTCGCGGAGGACACGCAGTTCTCGAACGTCCACCTTGCCGTCTGCATGGCAAGCCGCGAAAAATGTGGAGAGCAGTCCCAGTTTTTCGTGATAACCGAGCAAGTCTGCGAGCTCTTGCTCGGCCTGACGCGCGAGGGCCTCACGGAGAGCGAGGTCGTCTAACCAAAGCGCCTTGAGCTGGTCTTCGGGGAATGTCCGGGCCAAGAAATCGCGCTCGCTGTCGCCGACCGCACCATCGGCTTCGACCACCCTCTGAGTAACTTTAGCGGCGAAGGCCAGCTTGAGCTGCTCGCGGTGTTGGACCACGTCATCGTCGGCACGGCACCATGTACCGACGGCATGTTTGGCGTGGGGCCAGAATCGTTCGGCCCCGGCGTCGCCAAAGTAAATTTGTTCGGAGCGAGCGCTGTTGCCGGTGGCCAGTAGGTCGTAGGTAAAGTGCGTGCCCTGTTCGTCTTCGAGCCAGACATGGGTGACCTCGCCGTCACGAAGCGCCAGGCATGGAAAGGCGTGCTCAGGAGCGGGGTGAACACCATCGCTGCGCCAGTTGCTATCTTCCTTACCGAGTGGTTTTCCAAGTGAAACGACGTCGTCCCGATCGATCACCGCGTCCGTGGCAAAGTACAGGCTAACCAGTGTTCCTCGCCGGTTCTGGCTGTCAATCCAGGGTTCTGTAGCCACGTACAGCGTCAGGTCTGCGTCACAATTGTGGTGAAGGTTCTGCATGGCGAGCACCGGCTCTTGAAGGACCGTTTTCCAAGAGCGGATACCACGTAAGAACAGCTCTTTCGCGTCTCCAGACCAGGTCATGCAGTGTTCCGG
This sequence comes from Rhodobacterales bacterium, assembly GCA_009936995.1. GTDB lineage: Bacteria > Myxococcota_A > UBA796 > UBA796 > JAACDH01. The sequence goes on along the minus strand of JAACDH010000371.1, from coordinate 1,626 downwards.
CATCGCCAGCGCCACTGGCTTCGCCTCAAGCATAAGGTACATAATAAACCTCCATTTTACACATTCCGAACAACTAGGTTGCCACATCTAGCGCACCGAGTCATGTCTTGTACCCGATTATTTCTACGGATACCCATGTCGATTCAACGGCCCTGGTCCCCCGATAGCTGGCGCACCCTGCCCATTCGTCAGCAACCCACGTATGACGAGCCCGTCGCTGTGCAGGTCGCCCTCGACCAAGTACGCTCGCTGCCGCCTCTAGTCGCACCTGGTGAGGTCATCAGCCTGCGCACCCAGCTGGCGCGAGCGGCCCGTGGCGAGGCCTTTGTGCTTCAGGGCGGAGACTGCGCCGAGCGGTTCGAAGACTGTCGACGCGGCCCCATCGAGAACAAGCTGAAGATCCTTCTGCAGATGAGCCTGGTGCTCACCTGGGGCGCACGCATGCCGGTCATCCGCGTGGGTCGCATGGCTGGTCAGTACGCCAAGCCGCGGAGTAAGCCCACCGAATGGATCGACGGCGTCGAGGTGCCATCGTACCGAGGCGATCACGTCAACGGCCACTCAGTGGCGCGTCGCACTCCCGATCCCCAGCGCCTGGTCGACGCCTACTTCCACAGCTCGGCCACGCTCAACTATGTACGTGCTTTGCTAGATGGCGGTTTTGCTGATCTGCACCACCCCGACCACTGGGATCTGGGCTTCGTCCGCAGCGACCAGCGTCGGGCTGAATACCAGCAGATCGTCGGCCGCATTCTCGATGCTCTCCAGTTCATGCCGGCAGCCGGCGCCACCAGCGAGGCCTTCCGGTCGGTCGACTTCTACACCTCCCACGAAGGCTTGCTCCTGGACTGGGAGCACGCACACACCGTCGAACATGAAGGCAAGTACTTCAATCTCGGCGCCCACATGCTGTGGATTGGCAACCGCACCCGCCAACTCGAAGGCGCTCATGTAGAGTACTTCCGCGGCATCGAGAACCCTATCGGAGTAAAGGTTGGCCCAGGTATGACGGGCGCCGAACTCACCGCGCTACTGGATGTCCTAGAGCCTGACAATCGCCCCGGGCGCATCACCCTGATCAGCCGCTTTGGCGCCGGAAAATTGTCGGTGGCCCTGCCCGGCCTTATCGACGCCGTCCGCGCCACGGGTCGTACCGTCGTCTGGTCCTGCGATCCGATGCACGGCAACACGGTCTCCACCGAAAGTGGACTCAAGACGCGGGACGTGGACCAGGTATTGGCCGAAGTGCAAGAGGCCATCGCCACCCACGACCGCTGCAACAGCGTGCTCGGCGGCGTGCACTTCGAACTTACGGGCGACAACGTGACCGAGTGTGTGGGCGGTCCCGAAGAGCTGGGCGTTGCCGACCTGTCGCGGCAGTACGAGAGCTTCTGCGACCCACGGCTAAACTACGCCCAGAGTCTAGAGATGGCGTTGCTGCTGACGAAGGGGTTGGCGGAGCGGCGCGAGGGTCGGGGGTGAGTGCGTCTTTGAGGGTGAGATGCCCCCTAGACGCCTCGGTGCTTCGAGATTTAGGGGACCGATACGCTGGCGGACTCGTAGGTGTGGATGAATCGAGGCGTGGGGTGCGCTGCTACAGCCCGAGAAGCAGGTTGTATTTGAAGC
>JAACDH010000370.1 GCA_009936995.1 Rhodobacterales bacterium | reverse complement strand
GAATCATCATCCACGAATAGTAGATACTGAGGCTCAGGAACACCGCAAGAATCGTACGTCTATCCACGTCGGACTTCCTCGCTGTGGGAACAGCCATCATGCAACAGCGGCGGAACGGGATCGTAGCCGCCCGGGTGGAAGGGGTGACAACGAAGAATGCGCAATGTACCCATCCAAGCTCCCTTCATGCCGTGCACTTCGATGGCCTCTTTGGTGTAGGCCGAACACGTTGGGTGAAACCGACAGCTCGGAGGTGTGTAAACCGAGATGTATCGCTGATACCAGCCGATGATCATGATGAGCATGCGCTTCAAGAACGACTCCTGAGCGCACTAAACAGATCACCCACCTGCTCAAAGAGCTCCGAGTAGGTCGCCTCACCTGCGCTAGGACGAGCAATGAACACCGCATCGAGGTTGGTCAAGTCCCCACGTTGTTTTCGGAAGGACTCTCTCAACCACCGTTTGACCCGATTACGGACCACGGCATTCCCCACTTTTCGGCTAACAGCCATGCCGAAACGGGGCTTCTCACGCTCTGCTGGCAGGGTGATCATCACCAGGTGACGCGCATGCCTTCGAAGGCCTTTACGCTGCACCCGCTTATAATCTTCACTGCGACGCAGACGGAGACTTCGCGAAAACCGCTCACTCGCCATCAGCCTTGGAATCCGAGGGTGAACTCAGATTCTTACGCTGGAGCTAGTAGCGCTTGTCGGGCGTAATGGAAGCCATCTTACGACGGCCCTTGCGACGACGATTCGACAGGACACGACGTCCTGCTGGAGTCTTCATACGCTCGCGGAAGCCGTGAGTACGACGACGCTTAATCTTGGACGGTTGGTATGTGCGCTTCATTTTTGGGGCTACTCCGGTGTGCCCTGAGGAGAGCTTAATGCTCGTCCCCATGCCGTTGAACCGGGGCTAAATAGTCCAACAGCCCCCTCCGGTCAAGTACCAACCACGCCAAGACACAATATCTCGCCTTGGTGAACCCCACTCCAACGTGCTGGATGCCACTAAGGCGTAACCAAGCCTTGAATTCTGACCCAAAAATCGGATAACTTGCACGTCCCGAAGGCCGCGACAAATACATCAACGCTTCTATAGGTTTCAGGTACGATTTGCCTGGTAATCAGGGTGCGTACAGCTCACAGAGAGACCTCCTCACCATGGATTTGACCCAGTTGTGGGACCGATTGATCGCCGCGATGCAAGAGCGCGTCGGTCGTCAAAACACCGAAATCTGGTTTCAGAATGCCTCTCCAATTCGGATGGATGCGAACACCCTAGTTGTTCAGGTAGAAAACAGGTATTACGCAGATTGGATCCGAGAAAACTACCTGGAGGATCTCCAAATCGAGGCCAGCCTAGCCCTGGGCCACCCCATGGATCTGAGCTTTCAATACCAGGGAGAAGAGAACATCGACCCCGTCAGTCACGCGACCAAGGCGCCTGCGGTGCAGCGAGCCATTGGGATCAGCGAGCACCAAACATTCGACAGCTTCGTGATCGGTGAGTGCAATAAATTCGCCCACGCCGCAGCCTGCGCCGTCGCAGAAAAACCAGCCCGCGCGTACAACCCCCTGTTCATTTACGGGTCGACCGGTCTGGGCAAGACCCACATGATGCACGCCATCGGCAACCATGTCCTGAGGCACCACGCCGGCGCCAAAGTGGTCTATGTCACCGCTGAAGCCTTTATGAACGAGATGATTCAGTGCTTGCGCTTCCGCCGCATGGAAGACTTTCGCGCCAAGTACCGACAGCGAGCCACCGTGCTCCTGGTCGACGATGTGCAGTTCCTCTCCGGCCGAGAGCGCACCCAAGAAGAGTTCTTCCACACCTTCAACGCCCTACAGTCCTCTGGACGTCAGGTGGTACTCACCTCGGATGTAGTCCCCCGCGACATCGAAAAGCTCGAGCCCCGGCTGCGCACCCGTTTTGAAGGGGGTCTGCTCGCCGATATGCAAGCGCCGGACCGCGAAACCCTACTCGCCATTCTATATCAAAAGATCGAACAAGAGGGCATGTCTCTGCCCATGGACGTAGCCGACGCCATCGCCACGGGTGTCGCCGGAAATATTCGCGAGTTAGAGGGCGTCGTTAACAAACTCTCAGCGCTCCACTCCTTTTACAACCAGCCCATCACCATGGAGTTTGCCCGCAAACAGCTCCCCGATTTGTTCGCCCCTGTAATAGTACAGGTCACCGTAGCGAGCATCATCGAGTCCGTGGCGCGGTTCCACAACCTCCGTAGCGCCGACATTACCGGCAGCCGTCGCACCCGCACCCTGACCACCCCACGACACCTCGCGATGTTCCTCGCGCGCAAGCACACCGGACTCTCTTTTCCAGAGCTGGGACGAGAGTTTGGAGGACGCGCCCACAGCACCATTCAGCACGGCGTCCGCAAGGTCGACAAGGAGTCAAAAAACAACCCCGATCTGTCCTTCAAAATCCGGCTCATCGAACAAGGGCTCAATATTCGTTGAGCTTTAGCCTATGGAAAACACTGTGGAAACACTGGGGGAGACCCTATGGATTCGCGGGGAAGATCCAGTGGATGTTGGGGAATGGGATCTCAGGCGATCGCGACACAAGATATTTACTCCCCATTATTCCCCTGAGAGAGGCTGATTAGCCCACAGCACTATCCATATAAATAGTTCCCTTTCAAACTAACTAACCAACCCTAATCCCCAGTATCCACAGCACCTACTATCTACTACTAGAGAGATCCAACAATAGATCTGGATCGTGATAGCAATAGCTGCCAACCGGAGTTCCCATGGACCTGTACATCGACCGCGACGAGCTCAGCCGAGGGCTGGCGCGGGTGCAGAACATCGTTGAGCGTCGCAGCATTCATCCGCTGCTGGCGCATGTGCTGCTGCATGCTCGTGAAGGCGGTCTACGAATGACTGCCACAGACACAGAGGTCGCTTTTATCGGCGATCTAGCTGCAAATGTCGAGAAAGGCGGAGAGATCGCCGTCGACGCAGCCAGCCTGTTTCAGATTGCGCGAACCCTGCCCGAGTCCACGGTTCAGCTTACGATTGGCGCCGGAAATCGACTCGAAATCCGCTCAGGACGCTCATTTTTCCGTCTCCCTGGCGCAGCGGCTGAAGAGTTCCCACAGCTGCCGGCCTTCGACGGCAAGGGCGTAGCCAAGGTCTCTGAATCCGAGCTTCGCCGCTTAGTCGACCAAACCCATTTTGCGGTAGCCACCGACGATGTTCGCTACGGTCTCAACGGCGTAAATATCGAGCAAGTCCAGACCGACGACGGTCCAATGCTCCGTTTTGTGGCCACCGATGGTCACCGCCTCTGCTGCGCGCAAACCGCCTTTGAAGGCGAGTTGGTCATCACGCCGCGCACCCTGGTTCCCCGCAAGGCGCTCGCGGTCATGCGTAAGCTGCTCGAAGGGGGGGCTGAACCCATCGAGCTCTCGTTTGGTGACGGCGCGATCCGACTCTCTCGCCCCAACCAAGTGTTCTGGTTTCGTCTTCTCGAAGGCGAGTTTCCAGATTACGGCGCCGTGGTCCCCACCGACCATCGCATGCTGGTTCGCTGCCAAAAGAGCGACCTGACCGCTACCCTTCGCCGAGTGATGATTTTGGTCCAAGAGCGCACCCGCGCCGTTCGTTTTGCGTTCGCCGACAACGAGCTGGCCATCGAGGTTCACAACGTCGAGCGCGGTGAAGTAAAAGAGAGCTTGCCAGTCGAAATCGAGGGAGATTCCCTCATTGTCGGATTTAACGCACGCTTCCTCCAAGACGTTCTCTCGGTCCTCAAGGGCAGCCAAGTTGTGCTCGAGCACAGCAATCCGCTGGCGCCGTGTCTCATCCGCGATCCCGAAGACAACGAGGCGTTTTTCGTCATTATGCCCATGCGTCTGGACTGACCAGGAGTCTCCTTGCGCATTCGCCGTCTGGTCGCCCAGGGCTTTCGCAACCTGGAACCCGTCGATCTTAATCTAGATGCGCCCTTTGTGGTGTTCCACGGCCAGAATGCCCAGGGCAAGACCAATGTCCTCGAAGCCATCCACCTGTTGGCTACGCTCAAGCCGCTGAAGGGTCGCGGTCGTCGAGAGCTGATTCAGTGGGGAGGAAACGAAGGGGGCGTCGTCGGCTGGGTCGAGGCCCATGGAATCGATCGCCAATATCGGGTCAAGCTCACCAAGTCCGGTCGTCAGGCCGAGCTCGACGGGAAGCGGGTGTCCGCCCTCAACGAATACTTTGCTGGCATCCGCTGCATCAGTTTCACACCACTCGACGCGCGAATTGTCTCCGAGGGTCCCTTATATCGGCGTCAATGGTTGGACCGAGCTGCGTTTACCGCAAAACCGGCACACTTGGGTGTAGTGCGCACCGTTCATCGGATATTGTCCCAAAAGGGCGCCGCCCTCCGCCTCGAACTACCAGACCTTGCCGTTTTAGATGCCCTAGACGACCAGCTGGCCCGTGTGGGCGCTGAGTTGGTGTCGCGCAGGGTAGAGATGCTTCAAGCACTTCAGCCGCACGTGAGCGCTGTCCACAGCACTTTGTCGAGTGGCGTGGGCACGGTCAAACTTCAGTACAAAACAGCCGCGCTCGGAGACAGTCCAACCGATCGAATGAAGTCGTTGAGGTCGAAGCTCGAAGATACTCGCGGCAATGAGCTTCGACGAAGAACCGTATTGGCCGGCCCGCAGACCGACGATGTGCAGGTCGTTCTAGATGGACGCTCTGCGCGCATGTACGGCTCTCGTGGGCAGGTTCGGTCCCTGGTGCTGTCCCTGAAGCTGGCCGAGATGATGGCGGCCCGAGAGCGCGGTCTGGTGCCGTTATTTCTAATTGACGATGTGAGTTCCGAACTCGACCGCAAAAGAACAGCACATTTGGTGGGTGCGTTGTCGGATTTAGGAGCCCAAGTGTTGGCTACTACGACCGATCCAGACCATATGGGTGCGCTTCCGCCCCACGACACCCTTAAGGTCGCTGTCAAAGAGGGTTCTCTGGCGGTTTTTAGCTCAAAATAGGTCCCCTCGGAAAACATCGACTCCCCTAGGGAATGAGCCGGCTGATTTTCAAGGATCAACAAACCGATCGGACGAGCGAAAGGACGCTGGACCCCGGGCTTGGAACAGGCTAAGTTCCGCCATCGATTGAGGGCTGCTCGATGGCGTTCCCAATCTACTCCATCCCTCCCTTTCTTCCTCCCTATTGCCCATCGTATCGGAGGCCCCTTCATGGCGGCTGGCGACGAGTCTAAAAGCGAAGCCTATTCTGCGCAGAGCATCACGGTCCTCGAAGGTCTGGAGGCGGTCCGCAAGCGGCCCTCCATGTACATCGGTAGCACCGGTCCTCGCGGTCTACATCACCTGGTCTACGAGGTGGTTGACAACTCGGTAGACGAGGCCATGGCCGGCTACTGCGACACCATCTCCGTGCGTATTCACGACGATGGCAGCTGTTCGGTCCGCGACAATGGTCGAGGCATTCCAACCGATATGCACGCTGAAGAAGGTCGTCCGGCGGCCGAAGTGGTCATGACCGTCTTGCACGCTGGAGGCAAGTTCGATTCCGAGTCGTACAAGGTCTCTGGTGGTCTTCACGGCGTCGGTGTGTCCTGCGTCAACGCGTTGGCCTCCCAGCTCAACCTTGACATCTGGCGCAATGGCGAGCACCACCAGCAGAGCTACAGCTGTGGTGCGCCTACGTCCCAGCTCACGGTCGTGGGCAATGCGGAAGTGGTCGATGGCGTTCAACAACGCGGCACCCAGGTACGCTTTTGGCCCGACGCCTCCATCTTCACTGAGACCACGGATTTCGAGTACTCGGTGTTAGCAGCGCGTCTGCGAGAGCTAGCGTTCCTGAATCCAAACCTTACGATTCACCTCATCGACGACCGTACCGAGACGTCCGAGACCTTTCATGCGGAAGGGGGATTGTCCAACTTCGTCTCGTACCTGAATCAAGGCCGAACAGCATTGCACTCGGCGCCTGTGGTCATCAAAGCCCAGCGCGACGATATTCAGGTTGAGCTCGCTTTGCAGTGGACGACCGCGTACAAGGAAACGCTCTATTCTTTCGTGAATAACATCAATACTCGCGAGGGTGGTACCCACGTCAGCGGGCTTAAGGCGGCGCTCACCCGAACCTTGAATCGCTATGCAGAACGCTCGGGAATGTTGCGCTCCAACAAGGGTGTAAACCTAGGCGGCGATGATATTCGCGAGGGTCTTACCTGTGTGCTCTCCGTGAAGATCGGCGAGCCTCAATTCGAGGGTCAAACCAAGACCAAGCTTGGTAACTCCGAAGTCAAGGGTCTCACTGAGAACGTCGTCAACGAACATCTCAACGACTTCCTCAACGAAAATCCCAATGTCGCCAAGACGGTGGTTGGCAAAGCCCTCGAGGCTTCCCGCGCCCGTGACGCCGCTCGAAAGGCCCGGGATATGGCTCGTCGGAAATCGGCGCTCGAAGGTGGAGATCTCCCCGGTAAACTCGCTGATTGCCAAGAGCGTGACCCCTCAAAATGTGAAGTGTACCTCGTAGAAGGTGACTCGGCGGGTGGCTCTGCGAAGCAGGGTCGCGACCGCAAATACCAAGCTATTTTGCCGCTTCGAGGTAAGATTCTCAACGTTGAGAAGGCCCGTTTCGACAAGATGTTGGCCAACAATGAAGTCCGAACCATCATCAGCGCTTTGGGCTGTGGAATTGGTCCCGATTACGACCCTGAGAAGCTCCGTTATAGTCGTATTATTATCATGACGGATGCAGACGTCGACGGTTCTCACATTCGCACATTGTTGCTTACGTTCTTCTACCGTCAGATGCGCGAACTCATCGTCAACGGAAACCTGTACATCGCTCAGCCACCCCTCTACCGGGTCAAGCGTGGCAAGAAGATGCAGTATCTCAAGGATGAAGCTGCACAAGAAAAGTTCTTCCAAGAACAAGCCGTGAAGACCGTCAAGGTACGTGCCCAAAACATTGAGCCCACCGAAGAAGCGCTGAACGCCTCTTGGATTCCCGAAGAGAACATGGAGGCGTTCCTCTCCAATCTTCGTCAGTACACCAAGCGACTTTCTGGCCTGTCCAAGCGCTATCCCGCGACCATTACCGATGGTTTCCTGCGAATTACCGATGGTGTTCTTGAAGGCAAAGACCTCGAAGACCTATCGGCCAAGTTGCATACGCACCTGGCCACCGTCGATCCGCAGATGCGAGTGGTTTCTTGCCTTCCTGGTGACGACGATACCCTCGAACTCGAGATCGAGCTTCGAGGCGAAGGTCATGCGTATCGATTGGCCTCGCACTTGGGCGATCACACCCAGCTTACCCGGCTTTACGGCGAACTCGCCAAGACGATTTCCCTTCCGGCGACCGTCAAATCGGGCAACAGTGAGCGGGTAGTCGACTCCTGGGTCGATCTGCTCACCAACATCATGGAACAGTCGCAACGCGGCTACGACGTTCAGCGCTACAAAGGCTTGGGCGAGATGAACCCCGAGCAGCTCTGGGAGACCACGATGGATCCCGAAGTGCGTACCCTCATGCGGGTCGAGGCAGACGATTTACTCGCTGCCGACACCATGTTCACCATCTTGATGGGCGATGCCGTCGAGCCCCGTCGCGACTTCATTCAGAAGAACGCGCTGTCGGTTCGCAACTTGGACGTCTAGTCCAAACCTGCCCTCCTCTTCCCTCCATTCTCTCTGATTCTTCCTGGGAAATCCTATGGATATGATTGCCAAAAACCTGGTGCCGATTCGCATTGAAGACGAGATGCGAAACTCGTACATGGATTACTCCATGTCGGTCATCATTGGTCGTGCGCTACCCGATATTCGCGATGGGCTGAAGCCCGTTCACCGGCGCATCCTGTATGCGATGTACCGAGAGGGCCTTCACCCGAACAAGAAGTACTCCAAGAGTGCTGGTGTGGTTGGCGAAGTACTCAAAAAGTACCACCCCCACGGCGACAGCGCGGTCTACGACGCGATGGTTCGCATGGCCCAGCCGTGGAACCTTCGGTACCTATTGGTCGACGGCCAGGGTAACTTTGGTTCGGTCGATGGCGACCCCGCTGCGGCCTACCGGTACACCGAGTCCAAAATGACCAAGCTGGCCATGGAGCTGCTGGTCGACATCGACAAAGAGACCGTCAGCTTCTCTCCCAACTTCGACGGCGAGCACCTTGAGCCCGACGTCATGCCGTCGAAGTTCCCCAACTTGCTGGTTAATGGTGCCGAGGGCATCGCGGTCGGTATGGCCACCAAGATTCCCCCCCACAACCTGGGCGAGATTATTGATGCGTGTTTGGCCGTCATCGCCAATCCCGAGCTCGATCTAGAAGAGCTGCTTGAGATTGTTCCCGGACCAGACTTCCCGACAGGTGCGACCATTTACGGTCGTCAGGGTATTCGAAACGCCTACGCCACCGGTCGTGGACGTGTGGTGGTTCGCGGTCAGGCGGACTTTGAGGAACTGTCGAATGGTCGCACTGCGATCATCATCGAAGAGCTTCCCTATCAGGTTAATAAGGCTCGTCTTATCGAGCATATCGCCGACTTGGTGAAAGACAAGCGCCTCGAGGGTATTCACGCCCTTCGCGATGAGTCCGATCGTCAGGGCATGCGCATCGTCATCGAGCTCAAGCACGATGTGTACCCCGAAGTGGTGCTCAACCACCTGTACAAGTCTACGTCTCTTCAGAACACCTATGGCGTGATTCTGTTGGCCATCGTGAACCAACGTCCGCGGATCTTGACGCTGCGCGAGATGCTGGCTCACTACATCGCCCATCGTCGCGAAGTGGTGTTGCGTCGTACCCGCTTCGAACTTCGTAAGTGTCGCGAACGCGCCCATATCCTCGAAGGCTATCGCATCGCCCTCGACCACATCGACGAGGTCATCGCCCTGATCCGCGCCAGCCCATCTGTGGTTGCGGCGCGTCTGGGTCTGATGGATCGTTTTGGACTCACCGAGGTCCAGGCCGTCGCCATCCTTGAGATGCGTCTCCAGCGCCTCACGGGCATGGAGCGCGACAAGATCGACGAAGAATACGCAGCCTTGCAGGTTCGTATTGAAGAGCTTTCCGCCATTCTCGCCTCCGAGGTCCTTCTGATGGATGTCGTCAAGGGTGAGCTGATGGAAATGAGGGACAAGTACGCCGATGCCCGGCGCACGCGCATCGTCGATGCCCGTGGCGAGCTCTCGATGCACGATCTCGTCGCTGAAGAAGACCAAATCGTGACGGTCTCGCACTTGGGCTACATCAAGCGGGTCAAGCCCGATGAGTGGCGCACTCAGCGCCGTGGCGGTCACGGCAAGAAGGGCATGAACACCCGCGCCGAGGACTTCGTGACGTCCATCTTTGTGGCCAACACCCACTCCATTCTAATGGTCTTCACCGCCGCTGGAAAGGTGTTTCCGCTCAACGTATACGAAGTCCCCGAAGGCAGTCGTACCGCCCGTGGAAGGCCGATTATCAACCTGGTCCCCGTGGCCAAGGGCGATCACATCGCCGCGGTTGTTAGCGTCCGCGAGATCACCGACGACCAAGGTCAGGGCGACCTGCTCTTTGTGTCCCGCAATGGTCTGGTCAAGCGCACGCCGTTGTCGGCCTACAAGAACATCCGCAACGGTGGGTTGATCGCCTGCGGTGTGGCCGACGACGACGAGCTGTGCCAGGTCAAGCTGATGGGCGAGGAAGAAGACGTTGACGTCATGCTGCTTACCGCCAACGGTCAATGCATTCGATTCCGACGTAGTGGGCCCAAGGGCGCGCCGGTCTACGGTCGTACTGCTCGTGGAAACAAAGGCGTCAAGCTGCGTAAGGACGACCGAGTTGTCGACGCGCTATTGGTTCCCGCCTCTGCCGTCGAAGATGAGGCCGAAGCCGAGGAGCAAGTCGTCGCCATGAACGACGGCGCGACCGTCGAGATCTTGGTGGACGAAAATGGTGAGCCCATCGAGGTCGAAGAGACCTACGGCGAGCTGCTGCTCACGGTTACGGCCAACGGCTATGGCAAGCGTACGCCATTCGAGAAGTACCCGGTTCAAGGTCGTAACGGCATGGGCGTCATCTCTCACAAGACTGGCGACGATGTCGGCCTTGTGGTGGGCGCCCGTGTTGTCACCGACGAAGATCAGTTGATGATCGTCACCGACACGGGTCGGGTCATTCGCATCTCCGCTAAGTCCATCCGCGTCGTCCAGAGCCGTAGCTCCAAGGGTGTTCGTCTGATGCGTCTGGGTGCCGATGAGCGCATCGTCGACATCGCGCGTCTTGAAGAAGACGACGACGAACCGGTGGGCGAAGATGACGCTGGCGAGGTCACGTCCGACGATTCGGCTTCTGGCGAAGAGTGAAAAATTTGTGAGCTTGGGTTAGGGTGGGTGTGTGACGCCGCTCTACAAGCCAATTTATAGCTCCTGGATTACCGGGGGTACCGCGCTGCTCGCCCTCGCAGGGCTGTGGATGGCACCGGTCTCTCCGCTCGCGTTGTCCCGAGCTGATGTGGCTTTGGGTCAAGGCGCGCCGCTGATCGCGGTCCAGCGGTACGATAAAGTGGCCGAGTGGTCGTTTGTCGCCGCCCATCGGCAGCGGGCTCTGCTTCGCAGCGCTCAGTTATTGTTCAACGAGCTTGGCGATTCTCAAGGATCTTTGGTTCGCCTCAACGCGCTCGCCAACGATGCGACCCTTCCGCTAGGGGCACAAGCCGATGTCCAGGTGAAAATCGGCGAGATTTACCGCGAGATTCGGCAGCCTAAGGATTCGGCCCATGCGTTTATGGTCGCCGTAGCCATCTGTAAGAAACTCGAAGAACCGAGCTGTAGCCCGGATCATACGGGGACCTGGAAGCTCTCGGCCGCCCAAGAGCTCGCCCAGGCCGGTCATGTGCACCGGGCGCTGAATCTGTTGGGCCGCGTGGTCCGCGAGCATCCCGATCTTCGGCAGCAAGCCAACCTTGCTCGTGCTCAGCTTCAGCTCATCGAGGGTCAGATCGCCGATGCCCTCACCTTGTTCGAGGATGTGGCTGCGGGTGATGACGTTCGGGCCAATGTGGCAAAGCTGGGTGTAGCAACGTGCTTAGAGCGACTGGGAAACCTGGACGAAGCGCTGGCTGAGCTCGATGAGGTCGACTTGCCGGATGCCGTTCGCGAGAGTCGGGCGGAACCCATGCGCAGTCGGTCCCAGTGGCGGAGCAAGTAACAAATTAGCGGTTTCGCGCGCATTTGTTTCACTTTGCTGGCTGCGGTTAGGCCGGAATGAGTGAAAACGGTGGGTGACGACCCCTATTTGGACGAGAGACTAAACCTCGGTACACCGGGGACTCCGATTGTTCTCATTTCCTAAAAGTGTACGTGTCTTGAAGCCGGAAGTTGCCACATTCGCCGCTCCGTGTCACCAGGGCCATCCTGGAGGATGCATGTCTCGCTCGTCTCGTCTGATGGATCGCGCTCTCGCGGTTATTCCTGGTGGTGTCAATTCCCCCGTTCGAGCTTTTGCAGCCGTCGGAGGAGAGCCGCCATTTATCGACTTTGGCGAAGGCGCCGAGATCGTCGATGTGGATGGACACCGATACATCGACCTGGTCTGCAGCTGGGGCGCTTTGATGCTCGGACACGCCGAGCCGTCCGTGCTGGGAGCCGCCATGGGTGCCGCCTCTCGCGGCAGCAGCTTTGGCGCGCCCACCGAGGCGGAGATCGAGCTGGCCGAGTTGCTTATCGAGCGTGTGCCTTGTTTTGAGCAGGTTCGGTTGTGCAGCAGCGGTACTTTGGCCACCATGCATGCTATCCGCCTGGCCCGTGGCGCGACCGGCCGCGACAAGGTCCTCAAGTTCTCCGGTTGCTATCACGGCGCCCATGACAGCATGTTGGTCAGCGCCGGCTCGGGGGTTGCCACCTTCGCAACGCCCGGCTCGCCCGGTATTCCCGCCAGCGTGGCCGAGCACACCCTCGTCGCACCTTTTAACGACCTCGAAACCGTGGCCGAGATCGTTCGTCAGCATGGCGACCAGCTGGCCTGCATCATCGTCGAGCCCGTCGCGGGCAATATGGGCGCAATCGGACCCGTGCCTGGTTTCCTCGAGGGCCTGCGAGCGCTGTGCGACAGCTCTGGCGCCCTGCTCATCTTCGACGAGGTCATGAGCGGCTTCCGGGTGGGACCCCAGTCGGCTCAGGGCTTGTACGGCGTGATGCCCGATCTGAGCACCTTTGGCAAGATTGTCGGCGGTGGCTACCCCTTGGCGGCCTTCGGCGGTCGTGCCGACATCATGCAGAACCTGGCACCAGTGGGCGCTGTCTACCAAGCGGGCACGCTCTCCGGAAACCCCGTGGCTGTGGCAGCGGGTATTGCTACGCTAAAGAAGCTCGATGACGCGCTCTACGAGCGCCTCGAAGCACTCGGAAAGCAGCTGGACGAGGGCCTTTCGACTGCGGTTCAGTACCACGGCATCAGCTACTCGCGCATCGGCGGAATGTTCACGCTGTTTTTCCGCGACGAGCTGCCCCATCGGTTTGACGAAGTTCAGGAATGTGACCTCGACGCTTTCGGTCGGTACTTCGGCGCCGCGCTAGCGGGTGGGGTATACCTGCCTCCAAGTCAGTTTGAAGCTGTCTTTTTGTCTGCCGCCATGACCGATAAACAGATGCTTGAGGTGATCAGTGGTCTCAACGCGGCCCTTGTGTCCGCACACGCTAATTAGGCGAGAGGGAATAAGGAAAACGACGATCGCCGCCACACCTTGTTGCGGGTGTTTGCTCACAGATCTCCACCCGGCTAATCGGCGGCCCCAAGGAGAAGTTCGGATGTCTCATTCGAGCTCTCTTCGCGCGGCTGCCCAGGCTGCAACCTACGTCACTCTGTTGTCCTTCTCGGTCATCATTGGGGCATGGGTCGGGAATCAAGCGGATGTGTGGTTCGCCACCTCCCCTGGATTCTTACTCCTGGGTCTCTGCATCGGTGCTGTCGCTGGATTCTACAACTTGATTCGCGGCTTCAACGCAACCAAACCTCCTTCATCAGACGCACACACCGGACCCCATGACCCCTCCTGATACCATCCTCCAAAACATGCGTTGGGCGCTGCCCTTGTCCGCGGTGTTGGGTTTGGCGGTCGGCGGTGTCACTCTGGCGTTCGAGGTGGCCTTAGTGGCTGCCGTTTTGCTGCTGAACCTGCAGTTTCTCCGCTTCATTGCGGACCGCTACGTGCAAAGCGTCGCCACGGGCCTTGGTGGCGGAATCTGGGGTGCGGCGCTGTCTGGCAAATTGCTGATCACCTTGGCTGTCATGGCCGTGGTCCTGCAGTGGGTCCAACCCCTCGCTGTCGCCATTGGGCTGGTCACCGTGTTCTCGGTGCTTCCCCTCGCTGGTGTCATTCATTCGGTCCGGGTCGCTCCCGTATCGCTGGAGACGCGATGATCGCTTCTGGCTTCTCTTGGTTCCACCTGATTCCAGCTGTCGATAACGACACCCTGCTGGCAGGTTGGGGTATCCACGATCACACCTACCTGTACCCAACCACTTGGGCGGTGTGCTTCGTGCTCATCGTGTTAGGTGCCATCGCTGGTCAGCAGCTCAAGGCCGCTAAGGCTCGCACCGACATCACCCAGTGGTACGCCGATGAAGGCCTGAGTGTTCGCAACTTCTTCGAGATCGTCATCGAAGGCGTGCGCTTCTTCATGGACAACCTGTTGTCCAAAGCAGACACCCGCGCGTACCTGCCCTACATCGGGGCCACCTTCGTGTACATCTGGACCTGCAACATCATCAGCATCATTCCTGGGATATTGCCACCCACCGACGTCATCAACACCAACGTCGGTATGGCCATCATCTCGCTGTTCGTGTTCCTCAGCGTCGGCCTTGGTCGCGACCCGGTTGGGTTCCTCAAGCACATGTGGGGCCCCGTGCTTCCCTTGGGCCTGCTACTCTTCCCCGTCGAAGCGCTGTCGATGTTCGTCATTCGACCTGTCGCGCTTATGCTTCGGCTCACTGGCAATATGTTCGGAGACCACCTGGTCTTCAACATCATGAGTGACCTCACCTATTTGGTCATTCCCGTCATCTTCCTGATTCTGGCCTGTGTGGTTTCCACGATTCAAGCCTTTGTTTTCAGTCTACTTTCCGTCATCTACATCTACCTCGCGGTCCCTCATACCGACCACGAGGAAGCCCACGCGCACTAAAACGCGACCCCCGACTCCCATCTCGGGAGCAGGAGACATCATGAAGAAGCTCAACGTCATCCTTCCCGTCGCTCTGGCGATGCTGTTCATCTCCGATGCTGCCTACGCGCAGGAAGCCGCTAACGCTGGTTCCCGTGGCTACTTCGCGCTCGCCGCCGGCTTCGCCATTGGCCTTGCCGCCCTCGGCGGTGGAATCGGTCAGGGCAACGCTGCTCGCGGCGTGTACGAAGCCATCAGCCGCAACCCCGGCGCAGCCGGTGCCCTCAACGCGCCGTTCTACGTCGGCATGGCGTTCATCGAGTCCCTCGTCATCTTCGCCTTCGCCATCGCGTACCTGCTTTTCAGCGGCGCCTAGGCAAGGTTCGCTGGGCATTTGCTCGGCAGCTTGAAGATCGTGAGACGGTCAGCGGCCGGCGCTCTCTTCCTGAGAGCGCTCGAGCCGCTTTTGTGCGTTTTGAATTCCGTAGGTGGCGCGATGGCGTTCACCTGGTGATGAGGAGGCCATGGAAGCCGCACTACAAGAGCTCATCGACCGGATAGCTCCCACGCAGGTCGACGCCTATCACTTCCATGCGCCGGCTATCGATCCTGGTTGGGGCCGGCTCTACGGCGGCGAGGTGTTGGCCCAGGCTGCCGCCGCGGCTGATCTCACCGTTCCTCAGGGACGCTGGCTGCACTCTTTGCACGGCTACTTCTTGCGACCGGGCAAGCCCGGCGTGCTCATCGACCTCGAGGTGGACCCCATTCGCGATGGTCGAAGCTTCACCACGCGCCGGGTGGTTGCCCGACAGGACGGCGAGGCAATCTTCAGCCTCTCCGCCAGCTTTCAAGCGCCGGAAGAGGGCTTAGACCACGCAGACTCGATGCCGCAGGTCCAAGGGCCAGACGGTCTTGATCCGCGGGCGGTGTTCAGCCGGAAGCTGCTCGACACCGTCCCCGACAAGCTCAAAGAGCGGCTCCAGAAGCCACCGGCTATCGAAATACGCCAGGTAAACCCATATGATCCAACCGAACCTGTCGTAAGTGAGCCCCGCCGCCAGGTGTGGTATCGGGCCGTCGGTACCCTGCCCGATGATCCGGTTGTTCACCACAGGTTGTTGGCTTGGGCGAGCGATTCTCATTTGCTGACCACCGCCACCCAACCCCATGGCGTCAGCTGGTTGACCCCCGGCCTGCAGGTGGCCAGCATCGATCACGCCTTGTGGATCCATCGCCCGTTCCGCATGGATGAGTGGCTGCTGTACGACGTCGAGAGCAGCTCGCTCTCTAGCTCACGTGGCTGGGTTCGCGGGCGGTTCTTTACCCAAGATGGGCGACTGGTGGCGACGGCGGTCCAAGAGGGATTGATCCGCGACCGCCGCACCTGATCTCGACCCCTGGTTTGCACAGTCGCCGCTAGGTGTAGTACATCACCAAGGTCGCCGCGAGGATAATAACCGCGAACAACGCCGTGTCTCCCGTAGGCCAGGGCTCGCCAAGGACTCCCGGTGGACGGTGCTTCTTGGCCAACCAGAACACGCCGAGGTTGAAGACCTGCTCGAACTGGGCGTTGGCGGCGTTGAAGGCGTAGGTCATGCCCTTTTGGGCCACGCCGACCACCCGAGGAATGGCGCGACGATAAATCCAGTCGGTGTCGAGCACGGTGGACCGCAGCTCAGGCGGGTACAGTCCGGTCTGCCACAACACGATGAACGCGAGGGTGGAGAACATCAGCAGTTGCACCTGCGTGACCACGTGGGTGAGGTTGTACGGGGTGTATTCCACGTCGGGGTAGGGTAGAAGCGCGTACAGGGGCTCGTACCAAACGCCCATGCCAAAGCAGAAGGCGGCGGCGATGGCCATGGCAGCCAACATATGCCAGGGCGCCTCCTTGGGACGGCGACCGCTATCGTGGGCGAAGAAAGCGAAGAACGGTATCTTGATGCCCGAGTGGTCGAGCACGCCAGCGCTCGCGAAGAGCAGGACCAAGAAGGCCACGGTGTGGTGCTCGTCGGCCGCGGCCGTGAGGATCATCGACTTGGTGACAAAGCCGCTCATTAGGGGGAAGGCCGAGATGGAGGCGGCGCCCACCATGCAGAAGAAGGTGGTGAAGGGCATGGTTTTGTACAGCCCGCCCAGCTCGCTGCCCTTGGCGGTGCCAGTGCGGTACAACACGGCGCCCATGCTCATGAACAGCAGGCCCTTGTACAGGATGTGGGCAAACGCGTGGGCTGCGGCGCCGTTGATGGCGAGGTCGGTGCCGATGCCTACGGCGACCACCATGAAGCCCAGCTGGTTGTTGAGGCTGTAGGCCAGCACCCGGCGCAGGTCGTTCTCGATGACGGCGTAAAAGACAGGGAAGGCCGTCATGATGGCGCCGATAGGGATCAAGATCTCGGTGCCGGCGTAGCCTCGGCACAACGAGTAGATGGCCAGCTGGGTGGTGAACGCGCTGAGCCAGACCGTCCCGGTCACGGTGGCCTCGGGGTAGGCGTCTTGGACCCAGTTGTGAAGCAGCGGGAAGGCCGCTTTGATGCCGAACGACAGCAAGATTAGCTGACCACCAAAGGTCTCGATACCGATGTGGCCAAAGTGGATGGTTCCGACATCGCTGTACAGCGATAAGGCGCCTGCGAGTAGTAAAACGCCCGACGTGACCTGGATGATGAGGTACCGCAGCCCTACCTTGTAGGACTTCTCGGTGCGCCCCGCCCAGATCAGGAACACGCTGGTGAGGGCGGTGAGCTCCCAGTAGACGAAGAGGGTGATCAGGTCGCCCGCGCACACGGCGCCGATGGCGGCCCCCGCGTAGCTAAGGCCGGCGATTTGCTGGACCCGGTCATCGACGTGGTAGGCGTACAAGGCCGACAAGAAGGCGGCCAGGTGGAAGATGGTGCCGAAGATAAACGCCAGGCGATCCACGCGGACCAGCTCGATGGTCGTGTCGAAGAGTTGGAATGTCCAGGTGTAGTCGTCGGGGAGGCCATACAGGTGTGCAAAGCCGAGGATGGGAAGCGCAATACCGGCAATTGCCCTTAACTTTCCGGGCAGCAGTGCCGCCAGGAAGGCGCCTACGATCAGGATCATTCCCGGGGGAATGGCGAGGAGGAGATCAGTCATAGTAGCCCTCCTCTCGCATGATGAGTTTTCGGATCTGAATGGCGGTTAGGACCAAGAAGATGAAGCTGAAGAACCCGAAGAACCCGTGGAATGCGGGGATATGCTCTTCGAACCAGTAGTGACCGTGTTTGTGGGCGTGCTCGAACAGGCCCAATTGCCAGTAGATGAGGTCGAACGCGAACGTCGCGATGCACACGGCCCAGACGAATCGGACGACATTCCTGGTCACATTGGGACCGTCGAACCACTCGATGAGGACGGGGGCGCCGTCGTCGTTGACGATGGGCTCTCGCTCTTGGTGATGACCACTCATTGGGCCACTCCAACGATGGGGAGCAACAGCTGGTACAGCGGCTCGGCGATAAAGAATAGAACGATGGTACCCAACCCGGTGAGCACCGACGGTATGACGCAGAGGAGGGGGGCCTCGCCGTGGTCGTGATCATCGGCTTCGGGCAGCTTCTCGGCGATGAAGAAGGCCCTTCCCACGATGGGCATGAGGTAGGCGATGGAGAGGAGCGAGCTCAACATGTAGACGCCGGCGAAGAACATCTGGTCGGCGTCGGCCGCACCCAACACCATGTGCCACTTGGACCAGGCGCCGCCCATGGGAGGCAGGCCGATAATCGACAGCGAACCCAGGGTAAACGCGCCCATGGTAAAGGGCATGCGATGGCCGATGCCGTCGAGCTGGCTGACGTTCGTCTTGTGGGCACCGACCATAATGGAGCCCGCACAGAAGAACAGGGTGATCTTGCCCATGGCGTGCATGGCGATGTGCATGCTGCCACCGACGACCGCCGCGGGGGTGGCGATGGCTGCGGCGAGCACGATGTAGGCGAGCTGACTGATGGTGGAGTACGCCAGCCGAGCCTTGAGGTTGTCTTTGGTGAGCGCGATGACGGAGCTGACCACCAGGGTGTAGGTGGCGACCCACATCAACCACTGGGAAGCCCCTTGGTCGGTGAGGTATTCGATGCCGAAGATGTAGACGACGACCTTCATTATTGTGAACACGCCGGCTTTGACGACAGCCACCGCGTGCAGCAGGGCAGACACCGGGGTGGGGGCGACCATGGCGTTGGGCAGCCATTTGTGAAACGGCATCAACGCGGCTTTACCAGTTCCGAAGGCAAACAACGCCAACAACAGGGCGACGCCGTTTCCAGAGGCCTTGCCAGCGAGGATGCCGCCCGGCGTGAAGTCGAGGGTGCCGGCGATGGCGTAAGTCCAGATGATCGCGAACAGTAGACCGGCGACCGAAGTGCCGACGAGCACACCCAGGTAGATCCGACCCGACCGGATGGCTTTGGCATCTCCGTGGTGGGTGACCAGCGGGAAGGTGCTGAAGGTGAGGATCTCATAGAAGATGAACAGCGCGAACAGGTTGGCCGAGAAGGCGATGCCTAAGGCGGCGCTGATGGCAAGAGCAAAACAGGTGAAGAATCGGGTCTGGTTCTTCTCGTGGTGGCCGCGCATGTAGCCCACCGCATAGATGCTGGTGAGGATCCAGAGTCCACTGGCAACCAGGGCAAATAGCATGCCTAGGGGCTCGACTTTGAAGGCGATGGCCAGGCCGGGAAGCACCTCGCCGATGTACAGCTCGGGCCGACCACCGGCGGCGACCACGGGGTACAGCGTGCACACGGTCCCGAACGTAAGGAAGGCGGCGATCATCGTGACCGCCTCGCGCACATTGGGCCACTTTCCGGTGGCGATGACACCTGCGGCGCCGAACAAGGGCAGCGCTAAGGATAGCTTGATGGCCATTTCTGGGGTCATGATGCCGCCAAGAGCAACGCGGCTGCCTTAGAGGCGAGCCCCGCGGACCACGGTGTGTACAGTCCGAACACAATGGTCATCGCGATGAGGAACCAGGTAGGCACAAGCATATCGGCGGGTGCCTCGAGGTTGGATTTGTCGGAGGCTTCGCGGAAGTAGAACACCTCGACGACGCGCCACACGTAGACGACGGCTAGCAATGACGACAGCAAGATGGCGAAGGCGATGCCGTACCAACCCCGGTCGATGGCGCCCATCACCAGGTACCACTTGCTGATGAAGCCGGCGGTGGTGGGCACGCCGATCATGCCAAGTCCGCCCACCAACCACGCGGCGGCGGTGAGGGGCATGCGCTGGGCGAGTCCGCCGAGCTCGTCGATCTTGGACGTGTGCATGCGGTAGGTGATGCAGGCGACGACCAAGAACAAGCCGCCCTTGATGACGGCGTGGTTGGCCAAGTGAACGATGCCGCCCGTGAGGCCGGCTTGGTTGGCCATGGCCAGTCCCAGCACCATGTAGCCAATCTGGGCGATGGAGCTGTAGGCCAACAGACGCTTGAGGTCGGTCTGGAAGATGGCCGCGGTAGAGCCGACGAACATCGCCAGCAACGCCAGCGGAACCAGCAGCCGCTCGAGGTGCAGGGTGCCGAACACGAAGCTGACGCCGAACAGGGTGAAGATTCCGCGAACAATGACGTAGTAGCTGACCTTTGTGCCGGTAGCTGCTAAGAAAGCCGACACCGCTGACGGGGCATAGGTGTAGGCGTTGGGCAGCCATTGGTGCAGCGGGAACACCGCCAACTTGATGCTTCCACCGACCACAATCAGCGCTAAGGCCACCCGGGTTGCCGGGGAGTCGATGACGTCGGGCAGGCGCTGGGCGATGTCGGCCATGTTCAGCGTGCCGGTGAGCTGGTAGACCATACCGATGCCGAGCAGGGTGAAGGTGCCGCCGATGGTGCCCATGACCAGGTACGAGAAGGCCGCCATTAGCGCGCGTCGGCTCTTGCCCATGGCGATCAGCGTGTAGCTGGCCAGCGAGCTGATCTCTAAGAAGACAAAGACGTTGAAGAGGTCGCCGGTGATGGCGATGCCCATCAGGCCCGCCATGCACATTAGAAACGAAGCATAAAAAAGGTTGTTCTTACCTTCTGGGATGGCGAGTAGGGCACTTCCGGGGCCGAAGGGCAGCACCACAGAGGCGATGCCCGAGACGATGAGCAGCAGCAAACTGCTGAACGCGTCGACCGTGTATGCGATGCCAAGCGGGGCTTCCCAGCCACCCATATCGTAGGCGATGGGGGTATCTTGAGCGACCCCAGCCATGGAGACGGCGAGGTAGAAGCACCACCAAGCGGTGGCGATGGCCAGGACGCGGGCGACGATGCGGTGACGCACAAACACGAGGATGGGGGCGACCAACATCGGGGTGACGATGATCAACGCGGGCATATTTGACTGAATCAACCGATCTCCTCGAGGTCGAGGCGGACAATCTCGTCTTCTTCCGCAGTGCCATAGGCCTCTTGGATTCGGACGATAAGACTCAATCCCAAGGCAGTGGTGGCCACACCGACCACAATGGCGGTGAGCATCAGCACGTGGGGAATGGGGTTGCTGTAGAGGACCTCGTGGCCGTGGGCGTCAGCGGGAATGATCGGCGCCGTACCGCCAGTCACCTTGCCCATGGTCACGTAGAAGAAGATGACCGCCACCTGGAAGATGTTCAACCCCATCATTTTTTTAACGAGGTTGTCGCGGGAGATAACGATGTACAGACCCGTGCAGAGCAGGGCGATGCTACCGATGTGATGCCATTGGTCCAGGCTCATCTGCGACCCCGTTCGGCGAAGAGATAATAGAGGAGCGTCATGGTGCAGGTGACGGCGATACCCACGCCGGCTTCGACGGCTATGATGCCGTAATGCTGACCGTTGTGATGGTGAAGCACGTCGTACTCTAGGAAGTTTCCGCCGAGCAGCATGGTGGCCACGCCGGTCCCGCCGTAGACCAGGACGCCGATGGCCATGCCTTTCTCGAGCCAGGACTTGGGGACCACCTTTTGAGCAGTGTCTAGGCCGAATATGAGGCCGTACAACACGAAGGCGGCTGCGGCTATGACGCCGGCTTGGAATCCACCACCCGGACCGAAGTCGCCGTGGAATTGGACATAGAAGGCGAAGAGTAGGATGAACGGCACCAAGAACTTGGCACCCAACCGCAGGATGATTTTGTCCTGCATGCGCATGTGCTGCTTCATGAGGTCACCTCGGAGGTGGCTTGAGGTGCGGCTTCTTCTTCGGGGTCGCGGCGTCGTGCGGCGCCACCGAGGAGCAAGAGCACCCCCAGTCCGGCGGTGAACACGACGGTGGTTTCACCGAAGGTGTCGTAGCCACGGTAGCTAGCGAGGACGGTAGTGACTACGTTAGGGATGTGGATATTGTGGCTTCCCTCGATATATTCGGGAGCGACGTGATGGTGGACGACCGCGCCGGGGTCGCCGTAAACGGGTAGGTCGCGGGTGCCATAGATCAGCGTTGCGCCCAGGCCCAAACAGACCAGAAGCGGGGTGAGCCGGAAGGGGCCGTTGCGCTCTTCATTGGAGGTGAGCGCCAGAGTTCCGAGGATTAAGACTGTGGAAATACCTGCGCCAACGGCGGCTTCGGTGAAGGCGACGTCGACCGCATCCATCAGCGTGAACATGCCCGCAGAGAGCAAGCTGAAGATGCTGAACAGCATGGCGGCAGCGAACAGGTCGCGCATGTGGGCAATGGCCAGGGCCAGCACGACCAACAGGACAAAGAGCAGCGCTTCAATCGGCATGGGCGGCCCCAGCGGTTGGCGTGTTGTCTTCGATGGCGAACCCGCGGGCGTAGGCGGCCTTGACCAGCGCGTGGGTGGCGATGGGCCCGGTGATCCAGATGAACGCCCAGGTGAAGGCTAGCTTGATCAGCACCATGAGGTCGCCGTCGGCCTGCAACCCGAGTCCGATGAAGATGAGCGCAACCCCCATGGTGTCGCCCAGTCCAGCTGCGTGGCAGCGGGTGTAGAAGTCAGGCATGCGCAACATGCCCACGGCGCTGACCACACAGAAGAACGCGCCACCCATGAGAAAGGCCCACGACAGGGCGTCAATGACCAGGGCGAGAATTGCGGCGGGATCCATTAGGTGGGCCTCCCGGGTTGGTCGGATGCGAGGTTGCCGAAGCGCACGAACTTGAGCACGGCGATGACGCCGATGAAGTTCATGAGGGCATAGACCAAGGCGAGGTCGAGCCACTCGGGTCGACCGGCGAGGAAACCGGACACAGCGATCATCAACACCGTCTGGGTGCCGAAGGCGTTGGCGGCCAGGATGCGATCGAAGACCGTGGGGCCGGCGATGGCCCGGACCATGGCCAAGACCATGGTGATCAGGAGTCCAACCATGCAGACTGCGAACATTCAGCCGCCTCCTTCGAGCCAAGTGACGCGCTGGTCCATGTCGCCAGACAGCGCTCCCTCGGCAGTGTTCAGGGTAAGGGCGTGCACCAAAATTGTGCCGTTGCGCACGTCGAGGCTGACGGTGCCCGGTGTGATCGTGATGCTATTTGCATGGATCACGTGGCCCAGATCGGTGCGCTGTGTGGTCTGTACGCGGATGAGTTGGGGCTGAATCGGTAAGTCGGCGCGCAAGATGACTTGGGCGACGTGGAGGTTGGACATCACGATCTCTTTGAACAACCAGGGCAAGTACACCAGCAGGCGCCAGGAGGGTACGCCGGGGTGTTGTTCGTTGTCTACGGAGTCCATACGCCAGGAAATAGCGGCGGTGACCAGCACGGAGAAGACGCCGAACCCGAGCATCATGTTGTCGAAATGGCCAGACCACAACAGCCACAAGGCTGCGAGCAGTAAGAGGAAGCTGAACTTACGGATTGGACCCTCCGGTGAGCACTCATCGGACGAGACTTAGTGTACCCAACGCGACCCGAGAAATAGGGGCAAGGGATTCTTTAGGGGAACACCAGGCGTCCACGGGGCGTTCTCATGTGCTATCAAAGCCCCGCTTATGGAGACGACCCAGATGTCCAAGAATCTCGCTATCTTCGCCCTCGCAGCGCTCATTGTGGCGCCTGCTGCGCACGCCGGAAAGAAGAACAAGAAGGACGCGGGCCCGCCTCCCGACGGCTGGCACCAAGAAGAGGGCTGGACTGGATCTTGTTGGTATCCGCCCAACTTCACCGAGATGGGATCGGGCACGAAGCGTATCTCATGGCAAGACACCCGCAACGCGATCATGGGCCAGTGGTCTGGCGATCGGGAGATGGCGTCGTTTTTAAAGACAAGGTCGTCCTCAATGTCGAGACCGTTCTCTTGGCAAAACCCGAGCGTATCGAGTTGGTGTCGAAAGAGAACCTCGAGCAGTGTATTGCACACATGTCGAAGGGTGGCGGCAGCAGCTGGTCGGACTGGCTGACCGAAATTCCCGGTCGGCTGACGGTGGGCGAATGCCCCAATGCCCCACTTGACTACACGCTGTTTGATTATCTGAACATTTCCAGGGAGTGGCAGATCCCCACCGGTGTCTGCCAAGACGACGTGTTCAAGATCAAAGCCAGTCCACAGGACTACTACCGCATCGAAGAAGGCGGTCCCTGGATAAACGCCTCCGGCGACATCGAACAAGCGGCTACCGGTAAGCTTCCCTGCAATATCGAGGGTTGTTTCAAGGGCCAGCTGGTCATGAGGTTCACGGGCGAGAGCGGTGTGAGCACGGTGCACGCTGTGGGCACCTACTTCGAGTTCCGCGCACCCGAGCACGGGGCCATCGTTGTGATGATCAACGACGACAGCTGGAACGACAATGTGTTTAAGGTGGAGTCCGGTCTGGAGCACCACACCAGCATCGAGTACTCTCCCGTGAACAAGTAGGGGCGACGATGTGCACGAAGACCATCCTGGTAGGCATCCTGTTGTGGGCCGCGGCGCCTGCTGCGTATGCACAGGATTGTGGAGGCACAGGACTCGAGGCCGATTGCGACAACGACACGTTCACCATCGGTGAGGGCGACTGCGACGACACTAAAGTCAGGGTTAATCCAGGACGGCCCGAGGTCTGCGGCGACCAACTCGACAATAACTGCGACGGCTTCTTCGACGAAGAGTGTGACGGCGCTGCACAGTTGGGCTCTATTCGAGGCGGCGGGAGCTGCACCGGCGGTTCGGGTGTGGGTGGCACAGCCTTTATCTTCTTGGCGCCGCTGTTTCTGTTTACGCGCCGCAGGGGACATCGCTCGTGATCGTGTTTCTCGCATTGTTGTTTGGCGCGCAGGCCTCCGCCCAAGACGTCGAAAATATTAGTCCGTATCCCATCGATATCGAACGATTCCGCCCCTATTCCGACACCTATGGCTACGCGATTACCGAGTCGGCTACGACCCTGTACAATCTGCAGGTGGGCGTCAGTATGTGGGGCAACTACAGCGAAGATGCGGCTGTTTTGGTGTTCAATGGCGATCGGGTTATCGGCGAAGGCCCTGACTTTCCCGACGGCATGGTCGACCAGCGCACCGTGGTGAACTTCCAGTCTGGCATTGGCATTGCCGATGTGTTTTCGTTTACCTTCGACCTGCCCGTTGTGGCTTGGCAACAGGGTTTCGAGCCCACTGCTGCGGGCTCAAGCACGGCCATCACCGAGCTCACAAGCGCAGGCTTGGGCGATCTACGGCTGACGCCTAAAGTGGTCATGGCCGATATTCACGATGGCTACCCCATCGGCATCGCTTTTCTCACCCGCCTGTCCCTCCCGACGGGCTCCTCGCGGTCCTTCATCGGAGAGGGCGACGTTACCTTCGAGCCCTTGTTCGCCATCGAGGCTGCCGACGGATCGATTCACGATCGCGATTACCAGTTCCGCACCGCGATCAACGTCGGCGCGCGCATCAAGCCCGCCGACCAGTTCCGCGACACCTCTTTCGGTCCAGAGTTCGTCTTCCGCTACGCCATGGCCGTGCGCCCAGCCGACCAAGTCGAGCTCGGCGCCGACATCGGTGGCGCGGTCTCCGGTAGTCGAGTGGCCCAGTTCCCGTTCGAGGTCCTCCCCTGGCTGAAGATCTTCCCCCAAGAGTGGGTTCAGCTGACCGTGGGCGCTGGTTTGGGCCTCAATCCTGGCCTAGGCGCTCCCGATGTTCGGGGGTTTTTGGGCGGCACCGTGTCGCCCAGCTTCGATCCCCTCGCCCTCGATCGCGATCAAGACGGCATCCCCAACAAGTTCGACGAATGCATCAACATCCCCGAAGACCTCGACGGCTTCGAGGACACCGACGGCTGCCCCGACGACGATAACGACCAAGACGGCATCCTCGACGTCAACGACGGCTGCCCCAACGATCCCGCAGATTACGACAACTTCCAAGATCAAGACGGCTGTCCGGACGAAGACAACGACCAAGACGGCATCCTCGATCTGTACGACTCGTGCCCCATGGACCCCGAAGATCGCGACGGCTGGCAAGACACCGACGGCTGTCCCGATCCCGACAACGACGCCGACGGCTACCCCGACGTCTCGGACGCCTGCCCCAACGCGGCCGAGACCTTCAACGGCTTCGAGGACACCGACGGCTGCCCTGACGACAAACCCCATGTCGACTCCGACGGCGATGGCTACATCGACGAAGCCGACGGCTGCCCCTTCGACCCCGAGGACTTCGACGGTTTCCAAGACGACGACGGCTGCCCCGAGCCCGACAACGATCTGGACGGCATCTTCGACGTCAGCGACCAGTGCCCGATGGACCCAGAAACCGCCAACGGCTACCTCGACCAAGATGGTTGCCCCGACGTCGCGCCCAGCCGGGTCGTGGTCGAGAAGTCCAAGATCAAGATCGCCGACAAGATCTTCTTCGAGACCGGCAAGGCTGTCATTGAGCAGGTGTCCTTCGAACTCCTCGACGAGATTGCCGGCGTCATCAACGACCATCCGCACATCACGCGAATCCGCATCGAGGGCCATACCGACAGCGACGGCGGCGACAGCTACAACCAACGTTTGAGCCAGAGCCGCGCCGAAGCTGTTGTTGAATACATGGTCAAAGAGGGCGTAGAACGAAGCCGACTCGAAGGAGTTGGTTATGGCGAAGCCCTACCCATCGACACCAACAAGACCCGCCAAGGCAAAGCCAAAAACCGTCGTGTCGAATTCACCATTCTTGAGAAGGACGAGTAAGCGCCCCAAGGTGTTCTACCGTCGTCATCGCCTAGGAGCGACCCATGATTCTCCGTAGTATGCTCATTGCGTCCCTGTTTCTGCCTGCCATCGCTCACGCGGGATTTGGCGCGTCTTCATTCAAGAAAGACAACCGCAAGGGGGAAAACTTCTACAATGCGGGTTCTGCGCTCGACTCCAACTTAGAGAGCTGCTGGCTGGTTGATCCCGAGGCCAAGAACGAAGGCTCCTGGATCGAGATGGACCTTCCCGCCGGCGAGGTCGACAAGCTCGGCGTCGTCATCGGCTGGGACAAGGACGAGAACACCTTTGGTGACTATGCTCGAGTTAAGTCCGGTCGTCTCGAGATCTTCAGCAAGACTGGCGGCACCGAGGCGCTGGTTGGCGAGGCCACGCTGAACTTCGAGGACAAGCGCGGCTGGCAAGTGGTCGACCTGCCCGACACCAAGGTGGGCGACGAGATGGGTGCCGGTAGGATTCGGTTCACCGTCACCGATACCTACAGTGGAAAAGATTACCCCAACCTCGCCTTGTCCGAGATCCGCTTGTTCTTCAAGGAGTTCGAGGCGGGTACTCTGTCCATCAAGACCTACCCCGCTGACGAAGCAGAGGGCCACACGGGCGATCTACTCGCCGATGGCAACGACCGAACCTTTTGGGCCAGCGCTGGCGGCACCGAGGCCGAGCTCAAGCTCAAGGGCTCCGGATATGGACTCTCCAGCGTCGGTATAAAGGCGGGTCCCAAGCCCTACGCCCGTCCCAAGACCATCGAGCTTGTGGCCAACGACATGATCGTTCGCCACACCATGGAAGACAACGACAAGCTTCAGTGGCTGCTGCTTCCCGTGGTTGTGGGCTACACCGGCTCTGCCTGGGGCACCATCACCGTCAAGGTGATCGACGCCTATGAGGGCGAGAAGGGCGTGGCCATCGCCGAGGTCAAGCTGAACGCGGCCACCATCGAAGACATCTAGACAGGATACGTCGCAAAAAAGAGCGCCGATCCTGTCTTGGGCCGGCGCTTTTCTGTGTCTGCGTTTGGGTTGAGACTAGCTCTTTGAGAACATTCCGAAGAAACTGCCCAGGGTCGCGCTCTCTTCGCCAGCGAGGATCTGAAGCTCGCCGGGATCGAGAAGAACGGAATGGCAATCTGGGCACTTCTCGATCTCGACGCCGCGGTAGGCGAGGGTTTCCATGTCTTGACCGCACTTGCCGCACTTGTGCCAATGTGTGGCCTTGCGCTCAGCAGAGGCCACTGCGGACGCGTCGGTGTCGATCTTGGATTTGAGTGCCGCCTTCTTCTCGTTTTCGATGCGCTTGAAGTAATCGTCTTCGTTAGACATGAGGTCCTCCGCTCTATCTGCAAGTAAGATTGTTATTGGTCAGTAAGGCGCTTACGTCGCGCTCAGTCTCGATTTGATTGCCCTGCAGGGCCTGGCATAGATGTGGCAGCGCGCCCGCGTTGTCGCCCTGTTGCAGTAGCGCATATCCCAACCCATAGCTCGCCTCTATATGTGCGGGTTGCAGGTCGAGGGCCTGGCGAAACTTCTCGGCAGCAGCCACGGGCTTAACGCTCGCCACATCCCAACCTTGGGTGATCAAAACGTCTATGGTCATGGTGGGGGCCACGGGCGTTGGTTCTGGTTCTGGTTCTGGTTCTGGTTCTGGTTCGGGGAGTACGATTTCGGGTTCAGCCACCACGGAGCCGCTCTTCTGGACCAGTACCTCGCCGAGATCTATGGGAGTGACCGATGTGGTGGCGGATTGGTTGAGCGTCGGGTTGACGAGGCTATACACGGCCCACGTGGTGGGCAGACTGATGAGCATCAGTGTGCCCAAAGCCAGTACACCGACAAGCAGCCTATTTTGGCGTTGTTTCCGAGCCAGTTTTAGCTGTAAAAGGTGATGATCAAACTCATCATCGGTGAAAGTTCTCGGCGCCGGGGCCGGTGGCGTTGGTTGCCTGGCTTGGGAAACGGACAAATGCAGCGGGGGGGCTGGCTTGGGCGTGGTCGTTTTAGGCGGGGGCAAGTGTCCGAGCAGGACGGATTCTTGGGACGCCAGTTCGGGGGTGACGATCGTAGCGACACTGCTATAGGCCGGCGGGGGCCCGTCGGAAAAGTGCTCGGTTGCCGGCGGGGGCGTCTCGCCCCAGGTAGAGGTGGGCCCGTCCAATAGGCGCTCGAGGGTGATTTGGTCGAGGGTTACCGAGCCGCAGCTTACGCACACCTCGGTGTTCAGTCCTTTTATCACCTGAGCGCGGGTGGGAGCGGCGCATCTTCCGCACCTCATATGCTCGCTAGAACCTAGGGACATGAGATATTGTACTGTCCTAAGATGCCGGAGACTTCGGCCTGGACGTCGGCGACTCCACTGGACTTCGCCTTGCATAAGTGCTTCTTACCGGTGGCTGTGTCGCCCAGCTTCAGCTTGGCGTAACCGTAGCCTTGGTTGGCCAGGGCATTGCGGCTACTTATTCCCAGGGCTTTCTTGAAGAAGTCGGCAGCGGCGGCCGGATTATCGTCTATGTTGTCCCAGCCTTGGCCGATGAGCTTACTCAACGATGGCTGGGTGGTCGGCGTGGGTTTGGCCACTGGCGTGGGTTTGGCCACCGGCGTGGGTTTGGCCACCGGCGTGGGTTTGGCCACTGGCGCTGGCACGGTCCGCTTGATGGAGGCCGGCTCGGGAGTAGGATCTTTTGCGGCAGCGTCGGCGATACTCTTGTCGGGCGCCTCGTCGACTTTTTCGGGACGGTCGAGAGGTTCGTCGGGGGCCTCGGCTGAGATGGCAGGCTGAGGACTGGGGATGACATCGGCGATGTCGACCTCGTCGATGGGAGGCGGGGTAACTTGGGTGCTACTGAACACGTC
The DNA here is from genome assembly GCA_009936995.1 of Rhodobacterales bacterium. Lineage (GTDB taxonomy): Bacteria > Myxococcota_A > UBA796 > UBA796 > JAACDH01. The sequence goes on along the minus strand of JAACDH010000370.1, from coordinate 7,756 downwards.
GCTGGTCGACCACGCGAACGCCGCCAGGAGCAAAAGTAAAGCCACGAAGAGGGCCGCTTTGTGTAGGGCTGGGGTAGGCGGCACGACGAAGTAGGGATCTGAGTCTTCGGTCCAGCCGTCGTCATAGCCGCTGGGCTCTGCTGGGGGCCCGTTGCTTGAGAAGGTCTCGAACGCTGGGGCGCCCGTGAAGTCGTCCTCCGGTTCGAGGCTGGCGTCTTCTTCATCCGGTTCGCTGCTGTCGTCCTCTTCGAAGACGGGTTCGCTGCTGTCGTCCTCTTCGAAGACCTCGGGTACAGCCGGTGGGGCGCCGAGGTTAGCCTCTTCGCCGACCATGAGGTCGTTCCATTCGGGTGCGGACTCGCTGGCGAATGGCGTGAGTATGGGGAGCGGTGGTGGGGCGTCGTCGAGGGCCGCATCCTCGACATTCAATGAATCGCTGGAGAGATCGGGCGGGGGGAGCTCGCCCATGACGGGCATCTCGTTGAGGTCGGAGCTGGCCTCGAGCCTTTCGCTTGTCGGCGGCAGCTTAAAGGATGGCGTCTCTCCGAAAGGTTCTTCGAAGGCCTCCTCTCCACCGCCCTCGGTGGGTAAAAAGGGCAGTCCGGTGGGGACGCCTTCGGTGTCGTCGTCGTGCCAGTGGCCCGGATTGATCGTTCCGCCACCCAAGAAAGGCGTTTCGCCGCCCAAGGGTGCGAAGGCCTCATTCGCGGAAGGAGCGGGCGGCTCCTGCGGTTCTATGGGCTCTGGTAAGCTGGGTGTGGGCGGTTCAGCGGGCTGTGGCTCTGCTGCGTCCTGCTCTTCCGAGGGCGCGGATTGTGGCGGTAGCGCCGGTGAGTCATCGCTGGGCTCGGCGGCGGGGTCTGGGGTGTCTGTGAAGTACTGCACCAGGTCTTCGTGGCTGCCGATGGGCTGCCAGCGCACACCGCTTTCGGACACCAAGTCGTGTTGATCTACGCGCTGTTCTTGTATCCAGCGAGTGAGCGTTTGCCAGTCGCGGACCATGTAGATCTGGCCGTTCTGTTTGAGGAATACGGCATCCTCTGGGCGTTCGGACGGGTCGTTGGGGAGCTCGTCGAGCATGTCTTTGGGGCCGTCGTCGTTGGCGTTGGGGACCGAAGGGGCCTGTGGGGACGGTAAATCTTCGGGGTTTTCCAGCACGAGTGCCGCGGAGGGCACCTCGGGTTTGGTCTCGGACCCGGGGTTGTGTTGGACGCTCTGGTTATGGCCGCAGCTTTTGCAGCGGAATCGGAATGCACGTCCAGAGGACACGACCCAGGAAGGCGGATCTAGCTCGTGTTGGATCGCGCAGTTTTCGCATTGGATTTTCAAACAAAACTCCGCGGCTTAGCCACCACCCTAGATGGGGGCCGGTGGGGTTGTTTTCGGTGCGGTCTCTGGAGCGGACTTGGGCGAAGCTGGCGGCGCTTCGGTTGCTGCTTCAGGTGTCGGTGCTGCTCGAGGGGCTGGCGCCGCCGCGGGTACAGGCGTGTGTGTGGGCGCCGTTGCCGACCGGTTGTTGGGTGCGAAGAGGCTGGAGTACAGGATGGCCGCCACGATCGCGACGATGATGCTGGTGAGCAGGAGCAAGGGGTAATTCGAATCGTCATCTTGTTGGGTGGACGGGTGAGCGCTGCTGTTCGTTTGGGCCGCGCCGTCTTTTTTCGTGAGGGCTGGTGAGGAGCCCAAAGCCGCTGGAGTGCTTTCTTCGATGAGGATATTGGCAGGCGTTTTTCCGTGCCCTTCGGGGTGCGGGAGGGTGGTGCGGGAGACGGATGCGGGGGTGTCTGCGCTGGAGACCGCTCGGCGTAGCTCGCTGGCGAGCTCGGAGCCCCGGTCGACAATGGTGGTTGGATCGTCTGCGTCGTCTTCGTCTTCGTCGTAGTCGTCTTCGGGCGCGGCGATGCTGATCTCACCCCGTTTTGCCTTTTCCCACACCTCGTAGAAGAAGGCGTCGAGGTCGGAGACTTCACAGATGCGCGACCAGTCGCGGTTGTCGTAGGTGATGACGTCCTCGGAGTCGACCTGACCGTCGTCTAAGAAGGAGCGCAGGGTGTTTAGATCGAAGAAGTCGTAGGCTTTGCCGCTGGCGCTGCGGACACGCCAAGTGAGGCCCAAAGTACGGAAATCCCAGCTGGACACGTTCTTGGGAACCCGCTTCTTCTTTGCTATTTCCGGGCCCTCGCCCTCGCGGTACACCACGAAGCCGCGGCTGCACTTTGGGCAGGTAATTTTAGCGCCGCGACCTTTGATTTTGGACGCGTTGATTTTGTATCGAGCCGTGCAAGACGGGCAGGTGGCGATCATGGGCGTACTTGGCCTTTCGAGTTGGGTGGAAACCTAGCACACTTGTGGCGGAAAAAGACACGTGTTCGGCAGCTTTACAGTTTAGTAGGTTGCTAGTCGTTGACGACCACTTGAGCCTGAAGACCTTGCAGTGGCAGCCAGGTGGAGCGTCCTGTAGACAAGGTGACGCGAATCATGCTGCCTTTGAGCTTGATGATTTCGCACATGCCCTTGCCGTCGAGCAGCAATTTCACGCCGACTTGGAGCTGGTCCATGGACTCAAGCTCCATCAAAACTGCGTTATCTGGCAGCGCGCTGGCCCGGCGATTGCGGATGAACGCGTTGAGCTTGGCTTTACCTGGGCTGTCTAAGATGCGCTCTTCTTGGGGGCTACGGGCGGGAGCGCCGCTGGGGATCTCTCCGTCGCAGGCCGCTTGGGGCAGGCCAAACAGGAAGCGGGACGGTTTTGCTTCGGTGGTGTTGAAGCGCCCGTTGGACATCGCACGACTTTTTTGGGTGCGGCTGATGATCAATCGCTGCATGGCGCGCGTGAAGGCGACGTAGGCGAGTCGGCGCTCTTCGTCGATGGACTGCTCTTCGCTGCGGCTGTGGGGGAACTTGCCCTCGTTGAGCTGGATGCAGAACACCACGGGGAACTCGAGGCCCTTGGAGCTGTGCACGGTCATTAGGGTGACCTCGCCGCCCGGCGGAATGTTTTTGGTGTCGGCGGCGAGCGTGATGCTGTCGAGCCAGGCGGTGAGCGCGTCCATGTTCGTCCACACGCTCTCTGGTGGCTTGAAGGTGGCGGCGTCGGCGATGAGGGCGTCGATGTTGGCGAGGCGGCCTCTGGCGTCTAGGGTGAGCTCGTCTTTGTCCGTTTTGTCGGCTTGGAGGGCGGCGCGGTATCCGCTGCGTTCGATGACCGTGGTGACGAGCTCGCGCAGGGGCTTATCGCGGGCGGCATCGGTGAGCTCGTCGAGGAGGTTGGAGAACGCTTTTACGCCGTCACCTGCCTTGCCGGAGACGCCCGCGCGGGCGACCACCAGCAGCGGCGTGCCCCGGGTCGCGGCGTCGGCGCGGATCTTGGAGAGGGTCTTGGCGCCGATGCCCCGCCTGGGGACGTTGATGATGCGCAGGACCGCGGCGTCGTCGGCGGGATTGACGATGACCCGCAGATAGCCGAGGATGTCGCGGATCTCGCGGCGATCGTAGAGCTTCTTGCCGCCCACGATGCGAAACGGGATCTTCGCCCGGGTGAGCTCGGTCTCGAGGGGACGAGACATGGCGTTGGTACGATAGATAATGGCGATGTCTTCGTAGTTGTGGCCGTGGCGACGCACCTTGGTGATCTGCCGAACCACCCGCTTGGCCTCGTCTTGTTCGTCTTGGGCGATGGACAGCTGAACTTTGGCGCCGTTGGGCGATTGGGTCCACAGCTTCTTGTCGAGGCGATTGTTGTTGATCTGAACCACGGCGTTGGCCACACTGAGGATATTCTTGGTGCTGCGGTAGTTCTGCTCGAGCCGGATGACAGCGGCCTCCGGGTTGTCTCGCTCGAAGTTGAGGATGATGGAGACGTCGGCCCCGCGAAAGCCGTAGATGGACTGGTCATCGTCTCCGACCACAGCGATGTTGCCGTGGCCACTGACCAAATGAGTGAGCAGATCGTACTGGCCGCGGTTGGTGTCTTGGTACTCGTCGACCATGACGTACTGGAAGCGGTCGCGCCACTTGGCCAGAATGGCGGGGTGCTCTTTAAAGAGCTTGACGGTGTGCCCGATGAGGTCGTTGAAGTCCAACGCGTCGCTGGCGTGCATGGCGTCGTTGTAGCCGCGCCACATCTTGACTAAGGGACTGTTTAGGTGGATACGGCGCTCGGAGACCACTTGATCAACGGTGATCATCCGGTTCTTGTAGTGGTCGATCTGGCTGCGGATGGACCGCACGTCGACGGCGGTGCGGTCATAGCCCCACACGTCCATCTGGTCTTTGAGAATGCGCACCTGGTCGTCGTCGTCGTAGATGGCGAAGCGACGGGTGTAGCCGATGTGCTCGATGTCGGCGCGGAGGATGCGGCAGCAGGTGCTGTGAAAGGTGCTGACCCACACCTTCTCGGCGGCGTCTCCGATGAGCTCGAGGACGCGCTCGCGCATCTCGGCGGCGGCTTTGTTGGTGAACGTCACCGCCAGGATCTGCTGAGCGGGAATACCCTGGTGGAGGATCTCGGCGATGCGGCGGGTGAGCACCCGGGTTTTGCCCGACCCTGCCCCGGCGAGAATCAACAGCGGCCCGTCGATGGTGGTGACGGCGCGGTACTGTTCGGGGGTGAGGTGCTGACGGTGTGAGGGTTGCTCTTCGAGTGGCCCTTCGATCTCATCACTCATGGCTTGTTGGCCTTGGCCTTGGCCGCTGCGACTTGGTTGCGGGCGTTGAGGCGTTTGGCGTAGCCCTTGAGCACCCGGGCGTCGGCGCGCTCGACGGCGAGGTCGTTGTCGGACACGTCGGCGGTGAGGGTGCTGCCAGCGCCGACGATGGCGCCATCTCCGATGCGGATGGGGGCGACGAGGGCGCTATTCGACCCAATAAAGGCGTTGGCCCCGATGTAGGTGGAATGCTTGCCGAAGCCGTCATAGTTGCAGGTGATGGTGCCGGCGCCGATGTTGGCGGCCGGACCCACAGTGGTGTCGCCGAGGTAGGTGAGGTGCGAGGCCTTGGCCCCCTCGCCCATCACGGTCTTTTTGATCTCGACGAAATTGCCCACTTTGGCGTCGCGCAGCAGCACAGTACCCGGACGCAGATGCGCCATGGGGCCAACATTGCAGCCTGGACCCACTTGGGCTTTGGTGCACACACTGTGGGGTTTGATCACCGCGGACTCTCCAACGGTGGTGTCCATAAGCCAGCAGCCGGACAGAATTTGGGCGCCCTTAGATACGTGGGTTTTACCCAGCAATGTACAGTCTGGCCAGAGGATTGAGCCCGCTTCGAGGGTGACCTGTGGGCCGACGAGGGTGCGGGCCGGATCGACGATGTGTACGCCCGCCGACATGTGCCCGCGAAGCCGCCGCTCGATTACCCGCTGCGATGCTCGGCAAAGGGTCCAAGCGTCGGTGGCTTGGATAGGGTCGTTCGGCCCGCGCTTGATCGGGAGCCCTACGGCGCCGAGCTGAGGGTTACAGCTGGCGATTATTTGGTCACCTACTTGAATATACCCGCCTTCTCGCACCATCTCGTCCAGACGCTCGCGGGACACCGTCGGCCAGCGCGCGTCGAGGTGCGCCCCTTCGGGCACGAGGTGCTTGAGGTGTTGGGCGAGGGTCTGACCGGCGAAGGGCGCTTGGGACAAGGTGTCGTCAAGGTGCAAGATAGGCATGGTGGAACTCGGTGGCGGGGACTGGGGAATGGGCTAACCACTCCGAGTCCAACTATCGACGGACTGGGGACGACGAATGGCGAAGACACGCGGAAGTCGGGTAGATGGAGAGCGCACCCGCGCCCGAATCTTAGACGAAGCACTTCCCTTATTCGCGGATCATGGCTTTGCGGGTACCTCGATTCGAATGGTGGCGAATGCCTCCGAGGTCAACGTCGCCACCCTCGCCTACCACTTCACCGACAAGCAGGGCCTGTACGACACAGTCATCACCCGGCTGCACCACGATCTGGCCGAGCACTCTCCCAAGTCCTTGCAGGGAACCACGCCGGCCGACCTGGTCGATGACCTGGTGGCCACGGCCTGGGTGTTCTGCTGTGCGCACCGCAATCACATCCGAATGACCGTCCGACACGTGCTCGATCGCGGCCAGCTGCCCGACGTGGTGCTGAACAACTGGACAGAGCCACTCTACGGCAACCTCGACGCTGTGTTGGGCGCCTTTCAGCCCACCTGGAGCGTCACCGAGCGGCGCCTGCTTGCGGTCTCTACAATGCATCAGCTGGTTCGGCTGTCTATTGAGGACCGCACCCAGTTGGCCCAGATGATTCACTTGGGCGACGGCGATCTGGACGAGGCGGTGGTGTCGTTCTTGCAGGAGCAGGTGCGACGGGCGCTGGGGCTGTAAGGGAGAGACCGCTCGGGATTAGCTGGAAAGCTGGACTGCGCGCGCGCAGGACCCATCGGACAACCAACGATCGCTTGCCGTGCAGTCGCCCCATTGGACTGTGGCTGCCCAGACATCGCGCTCATTTCCTTGGCGGCCCCAACCGGACAGCTTGATTATGAGCGCGTTGTTGACGTGCAAGCCGTGGGCGTCGATCCTGGCAAGCCACCAGATTATGGGTGAGAAAAAGAGGGTTTGTGAATCTCATAGGCGGTCTCCAGGCCCTGCCCCCCCACAGCGATGGGGAAAACACTGTGGAGGGGCTTGCACAACGGCGGTGCGCGGGCTAACCCGCGCCTCTATTGCCCATCCAGCTGTTCTGAATGGGACCTGTTCACGCTTGGTTTCACGCCGCATACAGCGCTCGCGAAGCCCCAGGAGGACCTCTTGGCCCTAGACCTCTCCAATGTCCGCAATATCGGCATTTCCGCCCACATCGACTCCGGAAAGACGACGCTCACCGAGCGCATTCTTTTCTACACGGACCGCATCCACGCGATCCATGAGGTGCGCGGCAAGGACGGCGTAGGCGCCACCATGGACTCCATGGAGCTCGAGCGCGAGCGTGGAATCACCATTCAGTCTGCGGCGACGCACACCGAGTGGAAAGACATCTCCATCAACATCATCGACACCCCCGGACACGTGGACTTCACCATTGAAGTCGAGCGCGCACTCCGTGTGCTCGATGGCGCGATCCTCGTCCTCTGCGGCGTGGCCGGTGTTCAGTCGCAGTCCATCACGGTCGATCGCCAGATGCGCCGCTACAACGTGCCCCGCGTCGCCTTCGTCAACAAGTGCGACCGCCAGGGTGCCGACCCCTCCCGCGTCACCGGCCAGCTCCGCGAGAAGCTTCGCCTCAACGCGGTCTTGGCGCAGCTCCCCATCGGCATCGAAGACACCCTCGCGGGTGTGGTCGACCTGGTCAACATGCGCGCCTACTACAACGAAGGCGATAACGGCGAGATCATCCGCGAGGCGGACATCCCCGCTGAAATGATGGACGACGCCAACGAAGCCCGCGAGGCGCTCCTCGACGCCGCTTCCATGTTCAGCGACGAGCTGATGGAAGAGATGCTCGAAGAGACCGTCAGCAATGTCACCTTCGCCAAGGCGATCCGCGACGCAACCATCGCCCGTAAGCTGGTTCCCGTGTTCTGTGGCTCGGCCTACAAGAACCGCGGCGTGCAGCCCCTCCTCGACGCGGTAGAGGCGTACCTGCCCAACCCCACCGAGGTCGAGAACATCGCCCTTACGCTCGACGAAGACAACCCCGAAGAGGTCGTCATCGAGTCCAACAGCGACAACGGCTTCATCGGCTTGGCCTTCAAGCTCGAAGAGGGCCGCTACGGTCAGCTCACCTACATCCGCGT
>JAACDH010000369.1 GCA_009936995.1 Rhodobacterales bacterium | reverse complement strand
TGTCCGACCTCGAGGACGCGCTCGAAGATGCGCTCAAAGCTCAGATCGACCAGCAGATCACCGAAGCTGGCGGTGTGGCCATCGTGGACCGGAAGGTGGCACGAGTCATTGAGGCGAGCACCGCGGATAACTGGGAGATCGATGGGCGCCAGGGCTTTTGGATCTGGTTCATCGTGCTCACCTCCTATCTGGGCTGCTTCCTGATTCCCGTTCGAACAACGGTGGAACGCCTGGGCGGTGCCCTCGAAGCCATGGCGGTCACCGCGACGCCTGTATGGGTGGTCTACATGGCCAGATTGTTGGTCACCACACCCGTCGTTATCCTCATCGCCGCCACGCCCGTCGTGGTCATGTGGCTGCTGGTGAACGACATCCCCGGCTTGCCCATTCAGCCCCTCGACGCAGTGGAAACGGGGGGCACCATCTTGCTGATTAACGCGCTCTTCTTGGTGTGTGGGCTGGTGGCAAGTTCGGTCCGTTTGTCGCTGTACTTGGGCTCCTACTTCATCTTGGTCATGCTGCCATTTATGGCGATACCCGTGGGCTGGCCGGTGGTCCAAGCTCCCTTGCTCGGTCTGTTGTGCGACGCCGGCTGGGTCTTTCAGTCTGGGCGGATCGCAGGCACCCTAATGTTGGTCGGCCTCACCTTGGCCTTTGTCGGTGGCCTAGCGCGGGACGAGCGGGTCTTGCCACCAGGGGAGGGCGACGAATGAGGGGCTTGTGGGCGCTCGCCATTCTCGAAGCCCGGACGGTGTTTCGGGATCGAACCATGCAGATCATGTTCCTGGTCACGGCGGTCTCTTCGGCGTTTGCGCTGCCCTTGTGGGAGCTGCTGCCCAAGGGTGATTCCGAAGTATTCGACGCGGCCTTAACAATTTTGGAGGCGTCCGATGCCGACGAAGTTGCCGCTCCCAAGGGCCCTCCGTGCCCGTCTGCGGGAATGCCGTCGGTGAGCCTGTTGGGGTTGCTGCCCGAGGACGTTCAATGGCCCTACGACTTCGTCGATGCCGACGACGCGATGGTGCAGCTTGTGGTGTCCAGTGATGACGATGAGACTCCGCTCATCCGGGTGGTTTCTGACGGGGACGAGGGCGAGCGGGTGGCGCGCTGCGTTCGCGGGCAGGTGGTTGACGCACGAGAGGCTCGATACGCGGCGCTCGGACTGCCCAATTACCCGCGGCGACTCATCGAAGTTGAAGAGACGAATCCGCCGGAGAGCGACGAGGCCTTCGCCCTACCCCCATTGTCGGGGTTCGGCATATTCATGGGCTGTATCTCTCTGATGATCTCTGGGTCGTTGGCCATAGAGGCCGTGCCTCGTCGGCGAGCATCCGGGCTGTTCGAGCAACTGCGCTGCACCCAGACCACGGAGGGGGAGCTGGTTTGGGCCTGGGTGATTTCACTCACCGGCATTGTCGTGGCGCTCTGCGGACTGTGCGCCGCTTTTTACCTCCCCGTCGCTGTGTACCTGGGCAACGCCGAGCTCTTGGTGCATGGACTGCACGCGCCCGCCATTGCCGCGATTATCGCCGCAGCTTCGATCCGCACCTCTCTGCACGCAAACGACGTGCAAGCGGCGTCTATTCGGTGGTTTGGCGTGCTATTTGCCCTCGTCATCCTCACGGGGGTCAGCGTCTACTGGATAGACCGCCCGTGGATGTCGGCGGTCGTGCCTCTCGGCGGTTCGATGATGGCCATGTCGGGCGCGCTGGGTCCCGTGGGTTTTGTGTCCGATGTCGCCGCACTCGGATGGACCGCGCTGTTGGTCGCGTGGTCGGCCCATTCCCTGCGCGTCGAGGATTCGGCGGCGGCCGGTGGAGATGCCACCTTGCAACGCCAGGCCACGGGCAACTACCTGCCCGAAGTTCTCTTTCTGACCGGACTGGGATTGGCCAGCGGCCTGCTTGGCGGTGGCGCGGCCTTCCATGGCAACCTGTGGGCGGGCATGACGTTCTCCTTCGTTGGGTTCATGCTGATTCCCTCGCTCCTGGCGGGCCCAGTGCTCGGTCTTCGAGCCAGGAGTTTACTGCCTTTGGGTCGTGTCAATACCCGTGACTTGGCGCTCACGGTGCCCCTGTTCTTCGGGCTGTGGGGCCTGTCCACGCTGGTCATGGGCGCGACCGTCTCCATCTTGCCGAACAATGCAATGATCGAGGGCTTGGCCAGCGGTCTCAACGACGTTGTCCAGACGCCCTTTGGTGCCTTTGCCATTGGTGTGTATCCGGCGATCTGCGAGGAATTACTGTACCGTGGCGCCATCCTCGGTCTGCTGCTGAAAGGTGGAAATGCGCGACGCGCGGTGGTGATTCAGGCCCTGGCTTTTTCACTCGCTCACATCATCTCCATCCGATTGCCTTGGACGTTTGTGTTTGGCCTGGTGATGGGCTGGATTCGCGTGCGTACGGGCTCATTGTGGGCGTGCATGGCGGTGCACTTTGTATTCAACACCACGATAGCGGTGTTGTTGCCTTACTTTATGGGTGAACAGTCCACCGAATTCGACAGCACCCAGCTGCTATACGCCCTGCCACTGTTGCTTGGGCTCGCGGTCCTTCCCTTGTTCTCCAAGAAAGAGGTGGGCGAGGTCGTGGAGCCTTAGACCTGTCGGACATCTATTGGAGAGCGTATGGAAGCGGACGCACTACAAAAATGAACGGCGGGATTACTTCTGTGCCTTGCTGTCCTTGATCTGCGTCTTTGTGACCGTCTCGCCACCAGGATGCATACTGAGCACGCCCTGCCAGCCTGTTTTCGTCCAGGTGCCCTCGAAGGTCTCGAGGATGCCGTTGTTTGTGGACGCCTTCCAGTCGCCCACGGGTGTCCCCTTCTTCATCTGGCCGGACGCCTCTGCGCACAGCGTTTGGACGTCGCTGATGCCCCAAGACCACTTGCCCGTGGCTTTGCCGGCCTTGAAGCGGCCCGTCACCATGGGCCCGCCGGTTTTTTCTTCGGCCATCATCTTGAAGGTGCCGTCGGGCTTTCCGTTCACCAACCGCCCACGAATGTAGCGAGCCTCAAGCTCCCCGTAGTTTGTGGGAACGGTCACCTGCATTTGGTACTTCTGAATTCCGTCTTTGTCGGCGGGGCACCACTGGTGTGCGGCGCCATCCGGGATGTGTTCGGAGGGGTACCCGGCGTGCCGGTCCGGCTTGTTGCCGTTGAACTGGAGGCCTAGGGGAAGGCGACAGTCGGGAAAGATGGGCCAGTACTCGGGGTGGTCGGTGCTGGGGTCTCCTGATTCGACTCCGGCGCACTTTAGGGGCACGGGCCAGTCGACGTCGACGGTGTTGTCACTGGGGGCAGGCTTCTTGTTGGGTTCGTCTGTGCCCATTAACGGGCAGCCGAGGAGGAGTAACATGTAAATCATTGGCTCGAATCCTTGTGAAACGGATGGAGATTTGTTTGCTATGCAATGTCGGACGATTCGTCGGCACCGGCAATCCACTTGCCGACGCCAACCTCGGCCACTTCGGCCCAGGTGAAGAAATTGCTGGCTCCCCAATCGGAGCGCGTTTCCGCCGCCCCATGAGAGCTAACCAAAGCTGAGTTGTGGCGCCATCGATGCTCTGGTGGGGCCTGACCCGTTTCGCCGTTTTTTAAGTGACTAGCGCCAAGCCAGGCGCCGTAGGGGTCGTGAACGACCACGCCGTCGGACTCGATCGAGACCACCGTGACAGTGTGCCCGCCGAGCATGTTGGTACCCGCCACCGCTGGGAATCGTTCGATCTGTTGGAGGTTGTCTTGGCAGCTGGCCACACCGGCATCCCAGGTTCCGCGTACCGAGGCGCTGGCGCCCGAGAACTCTTCGATGAGTACGGCCTGGCAATCAGCCATTTTATGAGGTTCTTGCCTGATTTGCCAGCCTAGCACTGCCGACCACTCGTCGACGCTGCGGGCATAGATGTAGTCCCAGACGATGGTCTCGGGTGCTTCTTCCTGGAACCAAGGGGTGCCGTTGTCTACACCGCGTTCCAAGAAGAGCGTTTGGGCCTTGGCGCGGAACTCGGACTCGCTGATTAGGCCCAACAACGCCATCGTGGTGGACGTGGGCGTGCACTGGATGTTGCCCGAACAATTGCGCCCTTCGGTGGTGGTACCTGATTCGTTGTCGCGTTGGTCGAGGTAGAAGTCCTCTTCGCATACCTGCGGGTCCACTGGGGATTGGCCGGAGCGAGGCGCCTGGTTGTCGTTGTTCTTGTCCTGACGGGAGCGGGGCTGACGCCTGGAGCCCCGGGCGGCTTGTTCCTCCTCGCCGTGCAGCCAGTCCCAGATGGCGTCGGTGGAGCTGTCGATCCAGCTCTCTCCCGCCTCGATGCCTGTGGTCGCCACTGCGGCGGCGTTGCCGGCCCCTTCTTGGAGCCGCTGTGCACCGCTGTGCACCGCGTTTGTCATCGCCCCTGCCGCCCGTCTCGCCTGTTTTGCAATCGCCGCCATTTTACACCCCGCTTGACCGTTCGAAACCCATATCGAGCGGACGAAAGAAGGTTCTGCAGGGAATGTGCCAGCCTCATGGAACTGTCGATATACGCAAATAATCGAGTTAGTAGCGTTGGTTTTCTATTGTGCAGGCGTGGGTGGGGGGGGACAGTTGTCACCCCCACAGGTGACAACTGTCAGACGTTCGTCACTTTCGGCAGCCTAGGGCGCGCCTTGTGGTAGGACAGCCCATGCCAACCATCGACCAGCAGATCAACGACGCCATCACCCCGTTCAGCGAGGCCTTCGCGAGATTCGTATTCTTCGAGATACCCATCGCTGGAGTTGGGGTACCCGTGGTGGTGGCCTTTCTGGTGCTTGGTGCTGTTTTTTTCACGCTCTACTTTCGCGGAATCAACGTGCGCGGACTGCCGCTCGCATGGCGGGTGTTGCGCGGCGACTTTGACAGTCCAGACGCCGAAGGAGAGATCACCCACTTCCAGGCGCTGACCACAGCGCTCTCGGGCACGGTCGGCATCGGCAACATCGGCGGCGTGGCCGTAGCGATCACGATTGGTGGCCCAGGGGCCACATTCTGGATGATTGTCGCCGGCTTCTTGGGGATGGCCACCAAGTTCTGTGAGTGCACGTTGGGCGTTCGGTATCGGCGGGGAAACCCCGATGGTTCCATTTCCGGTGGACCGATGTTCTACTTGAGTCGGGGGCTCGCCGACCAGGGTCTTCCCAACATGGGACGCGCCCTAGGCAGCTTCTATGCGTTCGGCATCGTGATCGGTTGTCTGGGCATCGGCAATATGTTTCAGGCCAATCAAGCCTATGTTCAGCTCAGAGCGGTCTCTGGCGGAGCGGAAAGCCCGCTAGAAGGGTCGGGATGGGTGGTCGGAATGGTGTTGGGCCTGATCGTGGGCGCCGTCATCCTCGGCGGGATTCGGAGCATCGCTTCGGTCACCTCGAAGCTCGTTCCCTTCATGGCGGGCCTGTACATCATCGGCGCCGTGGTCGTCATCGGTCTAAATATTGGCGCGGTTCCCGAAGCCATCATGAACATCCTCACGGGTGCGTTCACGGCCGAAGGCGTCACCGGCGGTGCACTCGGAGCGCTAATTGTTGGCATGAAGCGCGCCGTGTTCAGCAACGAGGCGGGCATCGGCTCGGCCAGCATCGCCCACGCTGCCGTGCGCACCAACAAGCCCGCGACCGAGGGCTTGGTCGCCTTGTTTGGTCCGTTCCTCGACACGCTCGTCATCTGTGCGTTGTCGGCCATGGTCATCGGCGTGGCCGCGGTTACCTGGCCGGACTTCATGCAGAGCGGTCACGAGGGCGTAGCCATGACCAGCGACGCTTTTGGTCGGACGGTGTGGTGGTTCCCATACCCCCTCGCGGTGGCCGCGGTGCTCTTCGCCATCTCCACTATTTTGTCGTGGGCCTATTACGGACTGAAGGGCGTGGCCTACCTCGCCGGCGAGAACAAAACCCTGCTTTCGCTTTACAAGTTAGGCTACTGCATGGCCACCGTAGTGGGCGCGTCCGTCGACCTGGAGCCCGTGCTGAACATCAGCGACGCGATGGTGTTTGTGCTGTGCGTGCCCAATGTGATCGGGATGATTATTCTGGCGCCAGTGGTGAAAGAGGAGCTGGCGAAGCTCCAAGCTGTCGCGGCAGCCCCCGCGCGCTGAGTTATCGGGGAGGCGACCCATGAGTAGGCCTCTATGATCTTCGAACTCCCTCTCCGCACCCGCGGCACCGACTGCGGACCCGACCGCTGGGTGACGCTGCCCGCCATCATCTCCTACATGGAGCACTGCCGCTGGGAGTGGATGCGCGTTCCCGAGCTCGGACTGCTCGACGCCGTTCATGACGGCTATGGCTTCTTCGTACTCAACCAGTCCATCGCCATGTCTCGTCGGTTTGGCCAAGGGCAGCAGACCCGGGTGGGCTGTGTGCTGCGAAAGCTGGGTCGCTCGGTGGCCGAGGGTGACCAAGACGTGGTTCGCGAGGATGGCGTGTTGCTCGCCCGATGCACCATCCGAGGTGCGTGGATGGCGCCCTCGGGGCGCCTCGCGAAGATTCCAAAGCAAGCGCGGGAGTCGGTCAGCGAGATTGGGGTGATGTCCCATTTTGGAGAGGCGGAAGACGGCGATCCGGGCTCGCTGTTCGGCCCACCAGAGCCGCTGCGAATTCAAGAGGCCGATCTGGTGATCCCAGACGAGCTCCCTGGCGATGCGAGCGCCATTCATCGCCGTACGTTGGTGGTTCGGGCCACGGATTGCGACATCTTCCGGCACGTCAACGCCGCCAACTACGTGCGGTTCATCGCGGATTCATTGGCCGTACAGGGGGCGTCGGCCAGCCTGTACCGCGCCGAGCTTCACTACAAAGGTCAGGCGCTGGCTGGAGACGAGATCAAGGTGCTTACCTGGGCTTTGGGCGACGATTGCTGGGCCTCGGTTATTCAGCGTGGCGACGAAGTGCTGTTTCGGGCGGCGGTACAGACCGAGGCTTCGAACGTGCGCGGCTACTGAGCCGAGACCGTTGGCAGGCCGCGGATACCGGCGATGGATCGGGAGCAGGTACCGGCGCAGATTGGTGCAAGCTCGCCCACAGCGCGCTAGGTCGCCTCATGTCGTACACACCTGCAAATATCGAGTCGAAGTGGCAACAGTTCTGGGACGAGGACGGCACCTTTGTGGTGCACGAAGACGATTCTCGAACCAAGTTCTACGCCCTAAGTATGTTCCCGTACCCCAGCGGTAAGGGCCTCCACGTGGGCCACCCCGCCGGCTACACCGCGTGCGACGTGGTCAGCCGCTTCAAGGCGGCCAATGGCTTCAACGTCATGCAGCCCATGGGCTACGACTCCTTCGGCCTGCCCGCCGAGCAGAAGGCCATCGAAGAGGGCGTCGCTCCGCAGATCTCTACGGCCGAGTCCATCAACACCTTCCGGGGTCAGCTCAAGCGCCTGGGCTACGCGTACGACTGGGAGCGCGAGGTCTCCACCTGCGACCCCGAATACTACAAGTGGACCCAGTACATCTTCACGGTGCTGTACCACCGCGGCCTCATCTACCAGTCCGATCTGTTCGTGAACTGGTGTTCGGCCATGGGCACGGTGCTGGCCAACGACGAGGTCATCAACGGCAAGTCCGAGCGTGGCGGTCACCCGGTCGAGCGAAAGGCCATGCGACAGTGGATGATTCGAATCACTGACTACGCCGAGCGACTGCTCCAAGACCTAGACAACGTGGACTGGCCCGAGGCCACCAAGGCCCGTCAGCGCGACTGGATCGGCAAGTCTGAGGGCGCCGTGGTTCAGTTCAAACTGCAAGGGCGAGACGACCACCTAGAGGTGTTCACCACCCGTCCCGACACCCTTTGGGGAGCCACCTACATGGTGGTGGCGCCCGAACACCCCATCGTCCAAAGCTTGGCCACCGACGCCCAGCGCGAGGCCGTTACCGCCTACCAGGCAGAGACCGCCGCGAAAAGCGAGCTTGACCGCCAACAGGTGAAGGAAAAGACCGGCATCTTCACCGGCAGCATGGCCATCAATCCGGTCACGGGCGAGGCCATTCCGGTGTGGATCGCCGACTACGTCATCTACGGCTACGGCACTGGCGCCATCATGGCTGTGCCCGCCCACGACGAGCGCGATTGGGCCTTCGCCAAGGCCATGGGCCTGTCGATTATCGAGGTTGTCTCTGGTGGCGACGTCCAGAACGAGGCCTACGCCGGCGACGGTGAGTTGGTCAACAGCGGCGCGTTCAACGGCACCCCTACCGCGAACAATCAGGCCGTCGCCAAGGTGATTGAGTACCTCGAAAGCCAGAACATGGGCTCGGGAAAGATCACCTATCGCCTGCGAGATTGGACGTTCGCACGTCAGCGCTACTGGGGCGAGCCCATTCCCGTCCTGAAGAAGGATGGCGAGGTGGTTCGCGTCCTCGATGTCGACGAGCTGCCGTTGGTTCTGCCGCTCACCGACAACTACACACCCACGGGTACCGGCGCGTCGCCGCTGTCTGCGGTCGAAGACTGGGTTCACATCGACGGCATGGACCGCGAGACGGACACCATGCCCGGTTCTGCAGGTTCCAGCTGGTACTTCCTTCGCTATTGCGACCCTAGGAATGTGGCGTCGTTCTGCGACCGCAGCAAGTCCGATTACTGGATGCCGGTCGACCTGTACGTTGGCGGTCCCGAACACACCGTCGGTCATCTGCTGTACGCACGACTGTGGCAAAAGGTGCTGTTCGACGCGGGCCTGGTGCGCGACGACGAGCCGTTCAAGAAGCTTCGTCATCAAGGCATGATCCAGTCCTTCACGTATTACACGCCCGAAAAGCGCATTGTGCCCCAAGTTGACGTTGAGAAGCGCGACGGCAAGTTCTTCAAGGCGGGCACCGACGTCGAGCTGTCGAGTCGCATTGAGAAGATGTCCAAGCGCAAGGGCAATGTCATCAACCCCGACGACATTATCAAGAAGTACGGTGCTGATGCGATGCGCATCTACATCTGCTTTATGGGCCCTCTCGAGTCCGATAAGCCATGGCAGACCAATGGTCTCGACGGCCAATTCAACTGGCTGAAGCGCGTGTGGCGGCTGTTCTTCGATGACGAAGACCAGCCGTTGGTCAACGACGATGAGGCTTCCGAGGCGGCGCTTAAGCTCATCCACAAGACCATCAAGAAGGTCACGCACGACATCGAAAATATGGCTTTTAATACCGCGATTTCAGCGATGCATATTGCTACCCGTGACCTCACCTCCATGAAGTGCCACTCCCGCGAAGTGTTGACGGCCTTCGCGCAGCTTCTGGCACCCTTTGCCCCGCACTTGGGCGAGGAGCTGTGGACCGTGGCGTTGGGCAACACCGGCACCGTCAACACGGCCACCTGGCCTGCGTTCGACGAGGCGTACACGGTGGATGCCACCATCAACATTGGTGTGCAGATCATGGGTAAGACCCGTGGACAAATCACCATCGCCCCTGACGCCGACCAAGACACTGCGCTCGCGGCCGCCAAGGCCGATCCTGTGCTGGCCGGCTACCTCGAGGGCAAGAACTTGGTGCGGGTCATCTACATCAAGGGTCGGATTCTGAATCTCATCGCTAAATAGACGACGAGCCGGTTCGAGGGGTCGTTACTCGACTTCTGCTGCTGCTGCTGCTGCGGCATGTTGCTGCTGACGTCGTTTGGCCCTGGCTTTCCGAGCGAGGCTTTTGTACGGTCGGAACGAGACCGGTAGCTTGCGATTCCCGCGCACGTAGTCCTCTTGGAGCGCTGCGCGGACGGTGTCTTCGTCGACTTTGAGTTCGTCGACCAAGTACGAGAATAGCACGGCGGTCATTCGATCCATGGCGATTCCGTGGGCTTGACCCAGCTTGGAGACGGCCACATCGCAGAAGGCCGAGAATCCCCCGAAGACGTCCTCGGATTGCCAAATGAGTGGCGCCGTTCGCAGCCAATTGCCTCGGTTGACGACCACATCCCACAGATGAGCGAAGCGCTTGAGGTGTTGCATCTCGGCGAAGGGGATGG
>JAACDH010000368.1 GCA_009936995.1 Rhodobacterales bacterium | reverse complement strand
TGGCGGGTGGTGGTCCGTTTACCGCGGAACAACGCGCCCAACAGAGGTAGGTCGCCGAGGATCGGAAACTTGGTCTCGACCTCGGTGTCGGTGGTGCCGACCAAGCCGCCGAGCACGACCGTCTGGTTGTCGGCCACAAGAACCTTGGTCTTCTCTTCGCGCTTGGAGGTAACGGGACCCGACTGCTGGATGTCGAGGCCGGCGTCGTCCTCTTCGATCTCTTGAACCTCGAGCTCGACCTCGAGGGTGACGAAGTTGGAGCTGTTGACGCGCGGCGTAACCTTGAGCGTAATGGCCACATCTTCGCGCTGATAGCTGATGACGGGCTGGCCCAGGTTGTTCATTCCAGCGGACGTGGGGAACGGAATGCGACGACCGACCACGATCTCGGCTTCTTCGTTGTCCAGCGTCATGATGTTGGGATTGCTGACGATGTTGACCGACGCGTTGGACTTCAGCGCGTTGAGCACGATGCCGAAAGCGGGCACCGGTAGCGTGGTGCCATCGGCGAAGGGCACGTCGACTGACGGTCCGAACACGCCCACCGCTAGCCCAGAGAGGAGATCTTGGGTGAGTCCCAGTGACTGGGTACCGAACTGACCGCCGATAATGCCAGTGGAATCGGCGCTGGGCTGCGTCGGCAGGTGGGCGGCGAGGCCAAGGTCGAAGGTGTCTTCGCTGGAGAGCTCGAGGATGACCACGTCAACGAACACCTGCTTGCGCTCGACGTCGAGCTGGCTGATGACCGTCTGGACCACGCGGTAGTCCTCTTGGTTGGCGATGATCACCAGAGAGTTGGTGTTCTCGTCGGCGGCGATGCGCGTAGCGGAGCCGAACGCAGCGATGGCGCCCTTTCCCTCACCGTCGGAGGCCGTCGCCGCTGCGGCGCGAGCTTGAGCGGGCGGTTGGTTCCGGGACTGGGGGGGGCGGGGCTTATTTGCGCCACCACTACCGTCCTGGGAGAGCTCGGACAGCACCGAGGCCACTTCTTCGGCTTTGGAGTGCTCGAGGTACACAACGTGGATCTGCGCTCGGTTGGACGGATCGACATCGACGTCGATCTCGAGGAGTAGATCGGTCACCGCCTTGTGCCCAATCTCGTTGGCGAGCACGATGATGGAGTTCGTGCGCTCGTCGTCGATGATCTTGGAGATGTACTTGGACTCGACACCCGCGGTGACCCCCTCGGCCGCAGCCGGCGCGGCGGTGTTCCGAGACCGGCTGGTGCGACTGGTACGGCTGGACGCCCGTGTGGACCGGGAGGTCGACGAAGTGGCGGCCGTCTCGGCGCTGCCGTACAGCTCTTCGAGCAGCGCCTTGACCTCGGCCGCCTCGGCGAACCGAATGGGGGTGATCTTTAGGGTACTCTTGGGCGCGGCGACGTCAAGTTCGGTGAGAACATCGAACACTTTACGGAGGTTGTTCGCCGTATCTGTGATGATCAGGGTGTTTGTGGGTTGATACGCGACGACCTTGGCCTCGGGCGGTACCAAGGTAGTCACCACCTTGCTGACATCGCCCACCGACACATTGTCGAGCTGAATCAGTTGGGTGACAAAGGCATCGCCAGAGCGAGAGGGACGACCCGTTCCCACCGCGATAGGCGTCTGACCGGCTTCGCTGGACTTGACCACCTTCCAGATGCCATTGCCGGTGCGAATGACGGTGAAGCCACTGACCTCCATGGCGGACAGAAATGCCTCCCAGGCCGCGGCCTTGGGCACCTTCTGGTGGGAGATGATGTGGACCTTTTTGCCCTGAAGTTCCTTCACATCCGCGAGAATGAAGTCGTACCGGAACTGGTCGGACATGAAGGTGAGCAGGTCGTACAGATTCGTGTCGTAGAAGTCGAGCTGAATCTTGGCGTCGGGCCCCAACTCGACCGGCGCCTGCCGGCTGGGCGTGATGGTCCCCGGCTGTGCAGGTGTGGTGGCCGCCGTGGTAGGCACTGCCGGCGTGGGCAATGAACGAGTCGTGCTGGGTCGAACCGGCAGGTTTCGCGTGGGCGTGGTCGGCGTGGAGGTGGGTGGCTCGGGTGCTTCGTCCTGGGCAAGGGCCGCTCCAGGGAGGGCGAGCGCGAGGGTGAATACCACGCCAAACATGGCGGCCTTCGTACAGATCTGAGAGGTCAAGGTGTGGGTCCCTTTGATGTTCATTTGACGTCGTAGTCGAGGGTCATTTTCTGGCCACGGCGCGTGACCTCAAACGAGAATGAACCCTCTGTCATCAGAGATTGGTAGGCGCCCATGGCGTTCTGAACAGAGTTCAGCGGCATGCCATTGACGTTGTGAATGACATCGCCATTCTTGATGCCCAGCTGGTCGGCCAGGGTGTTGCGGCGAATCGCCGAGAGGCGGTAGCCATCGAACTCGCCGTCGGGTCCGCGGTGCAGACGCGCCCGTCCCATCTTAGAGATGCTCTCGATGTCGCCGATGTACTCGTCGAGCAATGCGCGGTCGATGGTGTACTTATTCTCACCGGTCGACGCGACCTTACCGCCATCGCTCACTGGCTCTCCGGTGCTCGCGGTGCGAGGCGGCGCGTCTTGATTCATCGTCAGCGTTTCGATTCGACCGTCGCCCCGCTTCAGCGTGACCGTCTTCGACTCGATGGCGATGATCTCGGCGTCGTGGATCATGTGGCCGATGCTGTAGCCCAGGGCACGATCGCCGTTGCCCTCTTCGGCGATGAGGGCCGAGCTGTAGTGCGCTGGCTCAGCCACCGTGGTGCCGATCAACGTCACCTTGAGGTCTGTGATGGACTCTGCGCCATTCCCAGCAGCAGATCCTTCCGGAGGTGGGCCCCAACCCGCGATGGCATCGGGGTCGAAGAGGTTTCGTCCCATGATGGCGTTGAGGTAGTCGCGCTCGTTCTTCACTTGTACGGGTGCCGGGCGAGTGGTCTGTGCGACTTCTTTGGGCGTACCCGGGACACTGGAGAGAGCCTCTAGCGGCGCGCCTCCACCGACCGCAGCAAGTTCTTGAGCGTCGGGTGCTGCGAAAGCACCGATGGCGCCGTTTAGTCCCGCTGCACCACCTGCTGCGAGAGCGGTGATTGCGAGGAATGCGATGAGGGGAAGTGCCCGCTTCACGGTTGAACTCCTTGGGAGGGCCACGCTCTGGTAATAGGCAAGGATCATGCCAGCACGTCTTTATCGACGAACAGTGCATTTCCGTGCGATGCGCGCCGGCTAGATCGACAACCTGTCAAACCATCGCTGTCGCCTCTGGGGGGCGTGACAGGCTGTCAATCTGTTTTCGATGCGTCCGTTTCTATTGGTTTATCGCCGATGATGGCCTTCTTGTCCACCAATTCGAGGGCGTCGCGAAGGGCTCGGACATCGGTATCTGCCAGCCAGGTGCGAGACACGTTCCACCGACCCGAGTGTGGCGCGTGAGGCTCCCACGCCCGGATCGCGTCCGCCAGCGCGATCGGCTCAACTCGGGCCCAGTATCGCATCAGCCCACGATGCAGCGCCACGGTGTCCCGCAGCAGGATGTCTACATTGGCGCGATTGAAGGGCACATCGCCCCGCCACGCGAACCACACCTTCCACGCTTTCTCGCGATGGTGCAGCAGCACCAGTTCAACCGCCTCCTGGGGAACAACCCGGTCGGACGAAACGGTCTCTTTTGCCAGAAATGCAAGTGTGTTCGCTGCCGCCCGACCCGGTGCTCCGGGTGTAGGCACCCGCGCCATCGACTTGTTCCACGACTGCTCAGCGGCCGTCACACCCTGAGCGGTTGCGACCTTCAAACTTGTGAGTGCTGCCTTTTGGACCGTAGGTTTTACGTCGCTCACCAGGCGACTGAGCGCCGCGTCCACCTCTGCCACTTGACCCGGGTCAAGTGCGCGCAACTCCTTGAGCCTGGCCGCCATTCTACGACGGACACGCACGTCGGCATCACTTGTCAATAGGGTAATAAGTCCAGGCTCCAAAATTTCGGGGGCGTCGGCGATGAATGGGTCCGTCGACATGTGCCGCCAGAACGGCACCAGGCCTTCGATGACGGCGCGTCGCACATGGGGATCGGGATGCCTGGCCAAGCGCTCGAGATCGTGGACCATGCCCTCGCTGGGCGGCAGTGCCGGCAGGCCTGGAGCCGCCACGAAGAGCGCGTGCACAACGTCGCGAGTGACGTTGGTAGCGAGAAGCTCGCGTTCGGCAACCCGAGA
Organism: Rhodobacterales bacterium; assembly: GCA_009936995.1. Lineage (GTDB taxonomy): Bacteria > Myxococcota_A > UBA796 > UBA796 > JAACDH01. The sequence goes on along the minus strand of JAACDH010000368.1, from coordinate 1,260 downwards.
CGACTCGATCGCCAACACGTGGGCAACACCCACCTCACCTGCCGCAACATCCACTTCCCCGGTGAGTCCCCAAGCGGCGTCTCCACCCCAACGAAAGTGGACCGTCCCTTCGGCGGGACAGCTGATTCGAGCCGGCCCGGCCACGCACAACCCAGTGGCGCCATCTGCGGCAATATTGTACACACCGCCCGCCTGTCGATGCACACCGACGTGCAAAGTGGCGGTGCCCGCGAGTGCCACCGAGAGTAGAATTAAAATCACCCGCCGAGTATACCCTCCAACGACCTTGACGCTGTCACGGCATCTGCTCCTCATCGCCCAGCACGACCGAAAGGGCACCGTACATCCCATCCCTATCAGCGAAACGCCAACGTCAAGAGCGGTCGCGCTGCTCGGTTTGATGGTTGCCTGCAACCTCGTTGACACGGTCTTTCAAGCGACCGATCGTGACGCCGCAAAGAACTGCGTCGATAGGATCGCAACCCAAGATACGATCGTTCGCACCGTCCGCGACGCCACCGGCAAGCTCGAAGGCACCTAGATCGGTTAAGCGACCCGCCGGGAAGGGGCCCCCTACCTCGGGATCGTCTCGACGCCCCGCAGATCTGTATTGGGACTTTCAAGCCGCTCACAGGTGTCGCACAATGCAGTATCATTTGAGGACCTCGATGACCGCTCTCCAAACCGCCCGTCGCGCCCTCGCTGCGCTTGGGCTCCTGTGCATGTCTACGCAAGCCCTAGCTGAGCCCATCACCGGCGCTCAACGAAAGGCGCTGAGCGCGCTCGAGATAGAGTTCGACCGCCACCACGTGACCGCTTCCTCCGAGACCCTCAAGGTCGCGTTCGACGACGCATGCAAGTCCGGCTACAACCTGGCCTGTCAACGTGGCGCCTGGGTTGTCTACGGCAAGCCCAACCTCGACGCAGCAGCGAACCTCTTCGACCCCGCCTGCGAAGATGGCGACCCCGTGGCCTGCCAGGTCGTGGGCTGGCAGCTCGACCGAAACGCACCGCAAACCAGCGATCGCGACCGCAGCTGGCGCGCCGCCGCCCTCAAGTTTCGCATTCAATGCGACGACGGCTTTGTGCCCGCATGCTACGAATACGCATGGTTCCTGTACCTAAACAAGGGCTTTAAGGCCGACCCTCGCTCCGGCGTCAGCCGGTGGAAGAACGCCTGCGAAGAAGGCGACATGCCCAGCTGTACGGTCATGGGCCAGTTCTATGCGGTGGGCGGAGCCGGCGTCACCAAGAACGCCG
>JAACDH010000367.1 GCA_009936995.1 Rhodobacterales bacterium | reverse complement strand
TCCCGTACGTTCGAACGCTGACAGTGCTTTTCTGGCAAATCGCTCGGCAGCGCGACGGTCTCCTCTCATTCGCAGCAAGGTGGATAGGCGCGCGCTAGGGAAGGCCATGCCCCGAGGATAGTTGTACTTGTTCGCCTTTTTTATGGCAGCCGCGGACCACCGTCGACAGCCGTCGTATTCCGCTTGGTGCCATTTGATTTCGGCGGCCCAGCTCATTGCCTGCACCTCTAAGTAGGGCGCATCGAGTTCGACGATGAGGTCTTGGGCTCGACTCAACTCTCTGACTGCCCCGGGAATGTCGTCTAGGAGTATGCGGGCGTGAACACAGACCAAGAGCGCCCGCGCCGCGGTCCGAGGAGCCATCTTGTGGTTTACGCTGACGTGGAGAGCGCCGGTGAGGGCGGCTCGAGCGTCACCGCTGCGAATGCCGTACTCAGCATCGACCAGCTGGACCATCAGCCTCTGGTTTCCTCGGTGAGCCAATGACGATGCACGGTGTATGAGTGAGGTTCGAGGTATCTTTGCATCGGTTCGAAGCGCGACTCGAGCGGTAACGTGGGCGAGGGCGAACTGCGTCGATTCGGATAGCTGTTCCAATCCGATGGACTCGGCCAGCAGGACCCACTGACGGGCGTCGGTATAGTTTCCTTGCCGATCGGCCTGTACGGCAGCGCGAACCGCGTGTTCAAGAGCTTTCGGCTCTTGTCCCGCGATCAGCCAAAGCTGTGCGAGTCGCCTGGGGTCGGCCTGGGCGCCCATCGCGGACTCCCACACAGAGACGACTTTGGCCGCGAGGACGGAGCGGTCGGACAGAGAGGCGAGCAACCAGGCCCGAGTGTTTCCCTCTGCGAGGATCGCGCCTCCGCGCCCGGGCTCCACCCATCTGCTTTGCTCCAACGCTTTGCCGCATAGCGTTCGCATGACTGGCATGGGCATCGGATGCTGGAGAATGGCGAGCGCACGAAGGGGCGCGACCGGTGTGTCCCAGGGGGAATTACGCCAGTTCCCCAGCGCTCGCCAGCCGATCGCGGCGGCTTGAATGGCAGAGGTGCCTGCCGGGATCTGCTTTGGAGCGGAAGGGTGAACCGTTTGTGCGATCTCGCCGGCATCGACTGGGGGGCGCGCGACAATTCGCATGCTCCTAGGTTGTCGTAGGAGTCGACGGGTGACCGCTGTGGAGCGTTGCGTTGCCCAGCGAGGGTCGTATAGGACGATGATTGGGACCTGTGCAGATGCGAGGCTCAACAGAATTCTGGCAGAAAACCCATCGATCTGTTCGAGCTGTTCGACGGCTAGGAGGATGGGCGTCGATGCACAGAGTCGGCGGATGATGCGAGTAAGGGCCTTGAGGGCGTTGAGCGCGCCACCGGTGGTGGGCAGCGTAGCGTCTCGTGGTAGTCCAAGATGTGGCCACAGGGCGCCCACTGCTTGGCCATCTTCCCCGACGATCTCCTGGACTTGCCCTTCTCGGAGGGTTCGACTTACGGTTTGGAGCAGCTGTAGCCAAGGCGCGCCGATGATATGTGCCTCACAGCGAAGATGCACTGTCCATCTGCCTTCGAGCAGGCATTGCCGATGAATTTGATCGACTACGCGACGTTTCCCGCTGCCACTAGGGCCTTCGAGCACCACGAATTTTCGTTCACCGACGGCATCCTCAAGGTTTCCGAACCACGGTCCGGGGTCGACGAAGCGGGGGCTCGGCCATTGGCGCTTTCCTTGGCCCTTTCCGATTTGCCGAAGGATGAGCAACGCTTGGGCGGCCGTTGGCCTGCGAACGGGATCGACGTGGGTCATGTCCTCCACCAGTGCGCTTAGAGCGAGCGGCACCTCTCTGTATACGGTTGCCAGGGGCAGGCGCTGCTCAAGGCAGGTCTGAACAACCCATCCCATTGGGGTGGCAGGCGATTTGGGTAATCCAGCGATGGCCTCATGCATCATTAAGCCGACCGCAAATAGATCGGCGGCGGTGCCGGTGTGTAGGCCTCCCATCTGCTCGGGCGCCATATAGGGGATGGTGCCAACAATGATATTAGCTGTTGTTCCTTCGTTTTGAAACCACTTCGACACACCGAAGTCGAGGACGTGTGGGATGCCTCCAGCGTCCACCAAGACGTTACTCGGCTTTAGGTCGCGGTGGGCGAACCCTGTTTCGTGAAGGGTGGTGAGCGTGGATAGCAGTCGAATACTTCGTTGAACCGTCTGTTCTACGCGTTCGCTCGCGTAGTCGATCTGCAACAAGTCGTGGTGGAAGGGCCGTCCGAAGATTCTCTCCATCGAGAACCAAAGGCAATCTCCATCGATACCTGCTTCGCGGACCTGGACGATTCCGGGGGCTTGCAGTAGCCGCAGGGACTCGAATTCGCGCAAAAAGTTGTGCTGCGCGGTTTGGGAGATGGCGCGACAGACCTTTAGCGCGACTGAAATGCCGTCCGCGGTGGTCGCGAGGTACACTGTTGCGTGGGCGCCAGAGCCGATAGGCTCGACGATTATGTGTGGGCCAAGAGAAGTTCCTGGCGAGAGAGGAGGATTTTTACGCACGTGTGTTTCAGTTAGGCGTTAGTTGTTGCCGAGATTGTA
>JAACDH010000366.1 GCA_009936995.1 Rhodobacterales bacterium | reverse complement strand
GATGCCCTGAAGCAACTGGCCTTGAAGAAGAAGAACATCGGGCCAACTTGATCGGATGTGGTCGGGGTCGCAGGTCATCACGCGGACTACCGGCATTTTCGGCCAGCTTATAGGGGCGCGCCTTAGAACTGGAAGTACATGAACTGCGTCGCGCTGAACTTGCCCAAGATCAAGATGCCCATGATCATCGCCCAGTCTACAATCCACACAGCCCAGCCGGGCACCCAAGTGAATCGCTCGGGGTGGCGCTTGCACCAATCGATCAGGTCGGTCATTGGAATCATCAGCATCATCATCAGCAGGATAAGTGGGTCGATGCGGATTTGTTCGAAGAAGTCCATGAACATGCCGGGCCTCGGGCTTAGCCAGCCACGGGGCAGTCGGATGTACATTCGCAGCGCGCTGGGGATGTCGGGGGCGCGAGACAGAATGAACGACGCGTAGATCATGCTAACCGTAGAAAACCACTGCCATATTGCTCGAGTTCGCTTGAGTTTTGTAAATCCGGTGCCTTCGGCGATGCGGGTTCTGATCCCCTGTGTGGCGCGTCCGAAGACAATGAAGATGCCGTTGACACAGCCCCACATTACGTAGTGCCAGGCGGCGCCGTGCCACAGCCCAGACAGCGAGAAGGCGAAGAGAACGTTGAAGATGACCCAGCCGGTGGCCACGCGGTTTCCTCCCATGGGGAAGTACACGTAGTCGCGCAGCCAGGTGATCAGGGTGATGTGCCAGCGGGACCAGAAACTGGCGACGCTGCGGGCGAGGGTAGGCTGGTCGAAGTTGACGCTGAGTCGTACGCCCAGCACCTTGGCGATGCCAATGGCGATGTCGGAGTAGCCCGAAAAGTCACAGTACGCCTGGTAGGCGAACGCGAGCGTGGCCAAGGCGATGGCGGGACCGGCCCACTCCGTTGGGGTGGCGAAGACGACGGCCACCAGCACGGCCAGGTTGTCGGCCACAACGACCTTCTTGAACATGCCCCACAGCGTCTGACGCATGCCCTCGATGGCCACATCGCTGTCCCAGTGCCGCTCGGTGATCAGCTGAGGAAGCAGGTCCCCTGCGCGCTCGATGGGGCCGGCCACCAGCTGCGGGAAGAACGACACGAACAGCGCGAACTTACCCAGATGTGGCTCGGGTTCCACTTTTCCTTGGTACACGTCGATGGTGTAGGACAGCGTTTGGAAGGTGTAGAAGCTGATACCAACGGGCAGCAAGAGGCTACTCTCGCCGGGAACCCACACCACCCCCGCAAAGCCCAGCAGGGTGGCCAGGGTGCCGGTGATCATTGCGTAGTACTTAAACGCCGCCAATAAACCAACATTTACCAGTAAGCTACTGACTAACAACGCCTTTTTAGACCCGCCCTTTGCGGAGGGTAGTGCCCGGGCGATGCTGTAGTCGACCACGGTGCTGAACGCGATGAGGAGGGCGTACGCGGGCTCCCAAGCCATGTAAAACACATACGATGACACCAACAACAACAGCCAGCGCAGCCGGTGAGGGAGCAGCCAGTGTAGTGACACCACAATCGGAAAGAAGAGCAGGAACTCAATACTGTTGAAGAGCAAGTTACTTACTCCTCAACCGGTAGAAGGCCCTTGGCCTGGAGCGCGTCGCTGAGAATCACGGAGAATTTGTAACGACCCACTATATTTAGGTGGTCCACGTCGTCGAAGAGGCCAGGGCTTTCGTCGAATATGTCGTGAAAGTCGAGGAGAAGAATGCGCTCGTCTAGGAGGATGTCGTCGATCTCGGTCTGGGCGATGGCGCGGGCGCCGCGAACTTCGAGCTGTTTGTTGTGGATCCTCATCACGGGGTAACGAACCAGCACCACTTTGATGCCTCGACGGTGGAGATCGTCGATGGTGCGGTCGTAGTAGGCGCGCTTGAGGGGATCGACACCGCCCCCTGGGCCAAACACCTTTTGGTACCGTTCGGTGCTGTTGGTCACCCTCTGATAGACCGTCTCTTTGTCCATACGGCCGTCCAGGGCCTCGTTGCGAAAGTGGGCGCGGTTTCCCCGTAGCCACGAGAGCCAGATGGGCAGCTCGTCGACGTAGGGAAAGACATTGGCTCGGAGGGCGTTCAGATGCATGGCCCTGGCGTCGTGCACCTCGGTGGCCAGCCGGGTGTAGTTCAGGTGGCGAGCCCAGGTGGCGATCGGGTGGTACTGGTCGCGGTTGTGATCGAGGAAGACATGGTCGTCGGCGGAGAGAATGACGACCTCGATGGTCTTGTCACTCGCGAGCAGGTTCTGCAGTCGGTGGTAGATCTTGATGATCGTAGAACCCCCGATAGCGATGCTGACGCTGCGCTCGCCCAAGTGCTTGGCTGCGACGGCGTTCCGACCGCGTGAATCGCCGGTGACCAGCACCTGAAGGTTCTGGGGAGCGGCGTAGAAGTCGCGGTCGGTGCGTGCCAAGTTGTGGTCGAAACTGACCGAGCTGTGGAACGCAAACGACGCCAGCAGATGACAGGCCAACAGGCCCGCACTCCAAGTCAATGCGCGGCGCCATCGGACCGCAGCGCTGGGTGGGTCGGGATTGTCCGCTCGCGTCACGCCTGACTCCACGGGCTGGTCCGAAAATCGGGCCCGGCTCTGGGCGCACCATAACAGGCGACGTCAGAGGACGCGCCGTGCGGTGAGGGGCGCTGGAACGCGACCGAGGACTACAGCTTGTTGCAGGCCACGGACTTGGGACCCTTGCGAACAGAGAAACACCAGTTCTCGCCAGAGTAGGCGTCGAGGTTGAAGGTGTCTTGGCCCTTGTCGCTGTCGATGATGACGCTATGGCCGCCTTCTTCGAGGACGACACTGAGGGGCACGGCGCCGACGAACTGACCGTCGATGGTGACGCGTGCAGGTCCGTCGGTGGCGATCTTGATAGCGACGGCGTCGAGGGGGTCGTCGAGGACGGTGACGCCGCTGGATGTGCGGGTCAGGCGGCTGCCGCTGTTGGCTATGGCCATCGGAGCGGCTGCGGGAGCGGCTGCGGTGAGGGGGTCGACGTCAAAGTCAAGGTCTTCGGAGGCACGGTCGGGCGCGCTCTTTTTGGTGGCGCGACGGCGGGGTGGCGTGGTCATGGCCTTGGGCGCTTTCGGTGCGGGCGCTTGGTAGGCGGGCGCTGGGTAGGCGGGCGCTACGAGGGCTTCTTGGGCTTCGGAGCGACCGGCGAGGTAGCTGCGGAGCTGGGTCATGGACATCTCTTGCTCATCATCACCGACGGCTATGGGCGGCGGAACTTGTCCACTCGCGGAGCTGCTTCGACTTCGACTGGCGACCGGTGCGGCGGCGGCGCTGGTGACCTCGGGTGCGGCGGCGGCGTCAACCGCTTGACCGGCACCGGGCGTACCGGCGGCGGTAAGCGTAGCGGCGTCCATGTCGGGGTAGGTGTTCAGGTAGGTGAGTGTGGCTGCACCGATGATCAGCCCGCCAGCCGCGAGGCCGATGGTGCCGATGACGCCAAATACGGCCAGGCCAATCGCGATTTCGAGGCTGCTACCCCGAGAGGCTGCTTCGACGACCGGCGCGGACTCGCGATCGGGTGCCCGATCGATGGTGCCGAGGTCGATGATCTGGGTAGCGATCTGCGAGGGCGGGGTGTAGGCGCTGGGGCCAGCAGGACGATGTTGGTGCGAGACGGGCAAGGGAACCTCACAGTGCGATAGATGACCGTCCCTTCTGCGAATTCTGTGCCAAGAATTAAGTTTGTTTTCTCGATGACCTGGTCCGATCTGCGATCCTTTTGCCGCACCACCTGGGGCATGGAGGGGTCAGATCTCCTTGACATCCTGACCCCAGCGGCGACGAACGGAGTCGGTTCTGTGCGGCGCTTGGGCAGCCTCTCCCCGCCATCGGGTCGCCAACTCGCGATGCTGTGGATACCAGGGCCCATGCAACCTGAATTCTGGAAAGAGCGGTGGCAGCTAGGGCAGACTGGCTTCCACCAAGACGAGGTCCACGCCGATCTCCAAACCAACGCCGATTGGCTGCTCTCGTCGGGGCGTACAGTGCTGGTGCCCCTGTGCGGTAAGACGAACGACTTAGATTGGATCGCCCGTCGCGGTAATAGCGTCGTCGGCGTCGAGCTTTCTGGCGTGGCGGCGGCCGCCGCTTTCGAAAACGCGGGTCGCACGCCATCCGCCAAGCAGATGGGGGCCATGGTCCGCTGGAGTCACGACACGATGTCGGTGCTCGAGGGCGACGTGTTCGACATCCACACGGAGCTCATCCACGACGCACGTGCCGTCTGGGATCGGGCCGCACTCATAGCGCTTCCGCCCAAGATGCGCGAGCGCTACGTCGCCCATCTGCGAAGCGTCTTGGGGCCCGGCACGCGAATCCTGCTCAACGTCTTGGCCTACAACGACTGCCAGAAGGAAGGACCGCCCCACAGCGTCGGCGTGGAAGAAGTGCACCGCCTGTACGAGGGCGCTCAGATCGAGCTCGTCGACCGCCGCCAGCGTCCAGACTTCATTCGCCCACATTGGCGCGACGCGGGCATGACCGAGCTGATGTCGCTGGTGTTCCGGATTGCGCTTTAGGGCATGAGCCCCGGAAACGCCGTGTAGACCGAGTCGCGCACCTGGTTTGGGTTCTGCTGCAGTCGGGTCCAGGTGTCGGACCGGGCGTTGCTCACTTGGCTGGTGCTATGCGGGCTGCGAATGTCGGCATCTATCTCTGGACTCAGCCAGGTGCTGATGGCGTCGAAGTCGCCTTCTAGATCTAACGTCTGGACCAAGTCGGCCACCCGCAGCACCTCGGCGGCGTAGGCTTCGCGACAGCCGAGGTTGTCGACGCAGAACTGGGCGACGTCGCCGCCGAAGTACCAGAGGTCGGGTTCCCAAGACCACGTCCACTCGGCTCCTGACGGCACGAAGTGAATCTTGCGGGTGGTTGCGTTCACGTAGAACCGCCAGTTGTCGGGGGCGCGGTAGCCATCCGAGTGGTTGATCACCGCTTCCCACGCCATGTACGTAAGGAAGTCGTCGTCTAAGACCGTCCACATTTCGGCGATATTCACGTCGTTGGCGCTGCGCTTAACCACATCGTTGAGGGTCACAATGCTGGCGATGCTCAGCGGGTCGCCGCCGACGGGCCCCTCTTCGTAGTCGAAGTCAATGTTGTTGGTGCCAAAGTCGGCCGAGCCGGCGAAGTCGGGCTCGAAGAGCATGCCCGTAGTGCCCTGACCGGGCCAGTACCGCTCGATGAACCGATCGTCGTGGGTCTCGACGTTGATGTACAGGCCGTAGTCGAAGCCGTTGATGGTGAGCTTGATCCAACCCACCCGTGGTGCGGCAATACCCGCCTCCCGTGCCAACTTGTAGGTGATGAAATCTCGGGCGCGGGTTGGGTCAAACACGTTGCCATTGTGCAGCATGAACGCCTTGAGCCCACGGAACTCTTGACCGGGTACGTACTCGTTGAGGTCGAGCTTGAAGGCCGGTTTACCGTCCATCAGGTCGAAGCTCGCGCTGCCTTTGAGCCGCACGCTGATGTTTTCGTAATAGACGCCATCGATGGTCATCTCGCAGGGGACCTCCACCTCGGACCAGCTGTTCATGGTGTTGTAATTGGCGGGGGTCAGCTGCAGGTCGATGATCGTGAAGTGATCGGCAACAAACAGCAGTTCGGATGGATCGAGGGTGGGGCTGGGCAGCGCTGGGTTGGTGGCTTCGGGTGTGGCTTCGGCGGTTAGGGCCCAATCGCCGCCATCTGGTAAGCGCGCATAGGCGACGTCCTCGGGCATGGGTCCGAACTCCACGGAGTCCACCACTTCGCTGTCTACGGCCAGGTGCAGCTCGTCACCGTCTACGCTGTTTAGGCGGAACGGCAGGTGGTTCTGCACGGCGGAGTCATCCGCGAAGAGCAACAGATACGCGCCTGGCTGGAGCACCCCTTCGCGTGGAATCCAGGGATCCTCTGAGGAATCCCACAACGCCAAGCGTGACAATTCGATGGCCACATCGCCGGTGTTGAGCAGCTCGACCCAGTCTGGCATGGCGAACGTCTCGTCTTGCGCCGTGGACTCGTTGTTCGACATCACCTCGTTGATGATGACCTGAACGGCCGGAAGAGGGACCGTTGGGGTGGTCTCGGTGGTGACGGGTCGGCTCTGGACCTGTGGGCTCTGCTGGGTACATGAGGTCAGAAGCAGAGTCATTAGAATTGAACGCATTGTGGTACTCCAGCGTGCCGCATGTACCGTATCGGAAAATGAGCCCGCTCGTTGGTTATTGCGCCACACCTTCGTGCCAAGGTTCGTTTTGGATCGTACCGGTTCGCAGGTCGACATCGCGGTAGGCGTCGCCGCCTTCGAACGAGAAGCGGATCTCTCGATCTTTGTTTTCGTCGAGGGCGATGATGACCACGCGACAGTCCACGATCAACGGGAGCACAGCGCGTACAATACGCTCGACGTCCTTCCTCATGGCGGCTACGTCTTCGATCTCCGAGATCCAGAGGGCGTTGTTTTTGTCCCAGCAGCGCAAGGGGTGCACATAGGCGTTTTTGTCCATGGTTTGGGCGATCGATTGGATCCGCTCATTGAATGCGTCGATGTCCGATAGCGGTGGCGCCTTGACGTCATCGCCCAGCAGCTCGATGATGATGCGGTTGTAGCCAAGTGAATTGCGTGTCAGGGACATGGATACCTTTTCGTCTCAGTTCGTATCGGCGCCTTTTGTGCAGAACTTCAGCTGTTGTCTAGAAAGTCGACGACCATTCGGTTGAAAAAGCTAGGATGCTCCACCATTACCCAGTGTCCGCACCGCGTGATCGAGATGACCCGGGCGTCGGGAACGCTCTCCGAGAGGATTCGGACTCCCGACGGTGGGCAGAACTGGTCGTCCATTCCCCACAGGGCGAGCACCGGGCAGGTGAGCTCGGTCAAACGGTCGGCCTGGTTGTCGACCTTCATGGTTTCGAATACCCGCCGGGGCTGACTCATGGCCACTTCGTAGCGGTCTTGCACCAATTCGTCGGTGATCAGGCTGCTGTCGAAGAGTTGCTTTTGGAACACGCGGCGAATGCCGTCGCGGGTGATGCCCTCGTCGCCAAATACGCAGCGGAGCATCGAGCGAATACCCCGCATCTGCATGTAGGTCTCGCGGGCCTCGAGTCCGCCTGGGGCCATGAGCACGAGCTTGTCTACGCGCTTGGGGTGTTCGAGCGCGATGCGGAGGGCCTGGGCGCCGCCTTGGGAGTTGCCGACGATGCTGAAGCGTTCGTGGCCCAGCTGGTCCATCAGACGGACGGCGGCTTCGCTCATAAATTCGAGATTGTAGACAGCGTCTTCGGGCTTCGACGAGTAGCCGTATCCAATGGAGTCGGGGAGGATGGCCTGGTATCCGGCGTTGGCCAACGCTAGACCGTTGGCGTTGAAGTTGCTCCAGCCGCTGGCCCCCGGACCGCTTCCGTGGAGGAAGAGCACTGGAGGACCTTCGCCGTGTTGATGGTAGTGCATCCGCAGGCCGCCGCCAACATCGGCATAGTGGGCTTCAGGTAGGTTCATTTGCGGCTCCCAAGCACGACCTGTGGTGGGTGATGGCCCCACTCGCTGATGTGGTCGTAGGTGGTGGGTTCCCAATCGGCGTCGTCGATCCTTCTGCCACCCCAGCCGAACTCGAACTGGAACTTACTGGGGGTCTTGGCGTAGAAGCTGAACATCTTGTCGTTGGGGTGTCGACCGAGGGTCTGCATGATGGGAACGCCGGCCCGGATGGCGCGGTCGTAGGCGAGGCCCACGTCGTCGAAGCGGCGAGCCTCAAACATCAGGTGGTGCAGCCGCTTGCGCAGTGGGCCACCCAAGGCCAGGGAGTGGTGGCGGGCGTTGGCGTGAAAGAAGCTCAGATCGACCGGATGCCCGAAAATTTGGGTGACGATGTGGTCGGACAGCGCGAAGCCGAGCAGGTTTTGGTAAAAGTCGGCGCTGGCTTGCTTGTCGGGCGCGGTGAGCACGAGATGGCCCATCCCCAGGTCGTCGGCAACGAAGCCGTTCGGAACGACCGGACTGTGGAATGGCGTGTTTGCCTTGGGTAGGCCGACGACAAGTTCGGTGTCGGTACCGGCGGGGTCTTTTAGGGCCCAACGCTGGGTGGCTCCGATGGCAGAGGCGTCGCGCTCGATGACGGGCCACTGTGCGGTACGCAGCCGTTGGAGCGTCTCTTCGAGCTCGGCAGCAGTCAGCTCCCAGGCCACCGTGTGCAGATCATCGGCGTCCCCCTCGATGATCTGGATTCTCCAGGCGTATTGATCCATCCGATAGCGGCCATCGCCCACATCGACCAAGCCGATTACCTGGGTAAGCAGGTTGTGCCATTGAGAGAGATTTTCTACCTCGAAGGCTAGATATCCGAGCTGCATTTGGACCTCGTGGATGGACTTGGCTACAGAAAGTAGTCCTTCGTGCGGCCGCCCAGCTGGACTCGCCCGTAGTTCTCGCCGCTCGACGTGGGGCGGTTGGCGTAGTGGGCTCGGGCACCATGAATGTCGCAAAAGAACCGATGCATTGGGCTGTTTAGGAACAAGGCCCGCCCGCCACAGGCCGTGAACATGTTGTCGACCACCTCGACGCATCGGTCGACGGCTTCGCTGCTGTGCCATCGCCAGGCTACACGTTTGTCCAGGGGGATTCGTTCGCCACGCTCGGCGTAGGCCATCATCTCGTCGAAGTTTCGGTGCAGCACGAGCACGAGCTGGTCGAGGGTGCTGGCGGCCCGAGCGCAGTTCATCATCGCCTCGGGATTCTCTGCCGCACGGGTACCATCTGCGGCACCGACCTTCACCTGGGTGACCTCTCGGTAGAAGTCGAGGGCCCCGCGGGCGATGCCCAGACCGCTACCGCTGACCGAGCGCACAAAGATCTGTCCAAAGGGGATGCGGTAAAGCGGAGCAGTATTTTCGGCGTTTCCGGGACTGTCGCAGCGGAATCCATCGGTCATCTTGTGCGTTCGGTGGTCGGGCACAAAAGCGTTGTCGACCACGATGTCCTTGGAGCCCGTGCCGGTGAGGGCGAAGGTGTGCCAGTTGTCGTCGATGGTGTAATCGGAGCGCGGCAACAGGAAGGTCCGCATGTCCGGTGGACCGTCGTCGACGGGGACAAACCCGCCGAGGAAGACCCAGTCGCAGTGATCGCAGCCGCTACTAAACGACCACTTGCCACTCACTCGGAAGCCACCTTCGACGCGCTCAACTTTGCCCGTGGGTGCATACGAGGATGAGATCAGCGCCGCGGGGTTCTCGCTCCACACCTCTTGCTGCGCTTGGTCGGCGAACAGGGCCAGCTGCCAAGCGTGAACGGCGACCACCCCCAAGACCCAGGCGCTGGATGGGCAGGCGGAGGCCACGGCAATCTGCACGTCGAAGAAGGTGTTGGGATGCACCTCTAGTCCGCCCCATCTACGAGGCATGAGCATCTTGAAGAAGCCGGCCTGCTGGAAGTCGGCGATGGTCTCATCGGGAATGCGGCGGAGTTGGGTGTTGTGGGCCTGGCGCTCGCGTAGAATGGGGCCCATCGCCACGGCGGCGTTGACCATCGCGGTGTGCATGGCTTCTCGGGACAGATCGGCGGAGGGGATCATGGGCGGAAGACCTCTAGGGCGTTTTGACGGAGGAACTTAGGCCAGACCTCATCTTTGATCGGGACCTCTGGCAGCTCTCGGAAGATGCGTTCGAGGGAGAGCCCCATTGGAAAGTAACCCGCGTACATTATTTTGTGGGCGCCGCGGCTGTTGGCGTATTTAAGGACCTGCTTCGGGTAGTGCTTGGGCGCGTAAGCCGAGGTCATGTAGTACAGGTTGGGATACTTGAGCATCAGCTTGATCGCCAGGTCTTCCCAGGGATGCCCGCCGTGTCGCATCACGATTTTCAGCTCGGGGAAGAACCAGCACACCTCGTCGAGCAGCTCGACTTTTTGTGGAGCCATGGGAAGTCGGGGGCCGGGCACACCCACGCAGATGCTGATGGGCAGGTCGAACTCAACGCACTTGGCATAGATGGGATACCAGCGCTTGTCGTCGATGGGAACTTGGGGGCAAGTGCCTGACGGAAATGAAGTTACCGACTTAATATTCCAGCGCTCCTTTGCGGCAATGATGGCGCGAACCTCGTCCATGCCCCGGTTGGGATTGGCGTGAAAGCTCGCGAAGAACCGGTCGGGGAAGCGGGTGAGGGCCTCCTGGTTGAGTGCGTTGCCCATGCCGATCATCGCCTTGTCGATGCCGAATTGGTCCATCAAGGCCACGGTGTAGGCCACGTAGTCGGGCTGGTCCCCGATGGTAGGTACATTTCGAAACAGATGTTCTGCCGGCATCTTTGCGAAGTTCTTGCTCTGCTCGTCCATGAACAGGGGCTGCATGAAGTCGTACCAAGAGCGGTCGTTGGCTCCGGGAATGTTGAGCATGCAGTCGATGACGCCGATGTCGGTGGGGTAGGCCATGAGCTGAATAGAACATGTTCTATTCTTCTTGCCAAGGGTGTGATGCTGTTATCTATCTTCTGGTAGAACATGTTCTAGATTTGCGGTACATAGAACGTGTTCTATCGAGGTGGTAATGGCGGACGACTTTGATCACGAAGTGGACCTACTGGCAATTGGGTCGGGCGCCGCTGGTATGTCGGCCGCGTTGCGTGCCCACGACCTAGGTGCACGGGCCCTGATCGTAGAGGCCTCGAGCAAGTACGGTGGCAGTACGGCCATCTCGGGGGGAGTGGTGTGGATTGCCAACAACCACCAGATGCCGTCTCGGGGCGTGCCGGATTCCGTCGAAGAGGCCATGACTTACCTACGCCACCAGACTCAGGGCGAGGTTCCCGAAGCGCGATTGGCGGCCTACGTAGAGCACGCGGCGCGAATGCTGGTGTATCTCGAGGAAAAAACCCACTTTCGCCTCGACAGCTTAGAGTCCTACTCAGACTACTACCCTGAGGCACCCGGTGGTAAACCTGGCGGTCGGTCCATGGAACCGGTGCCGTTTGACGCTTCTCTGTTGGGCGAGGACTTCGCGCTGTTACGTCGTTCGCACCCACAGTCTCAGGTGATGGGGAAGTTCGGTATCACCGCCCGGGAGGCCCACGGTTACCTCCAGCCCACGATCTGGGACTTGCTGAAGCTGGCGAGCCGGTTTGTGCAGTACGGTCTTCGTTACTTTAAGCGGAAAAAGTTCGGTCGAGACACGAAGCTACATGCTGGTAATGCGCTGATCGGTCGCCTGAGACTCTCCTTAAAGGAGCGCCAGGTGCCCCTGTGGCTGAACAGTCCGGCGGTGTCGTTGATTCAGCGGGATGGACGTGTGCTCGGTGCTGTGGTCGAGCGGGATGGAGAGAGGACTCGGGTTCGGGCGCTTCAGGGCGTCGTGCTGGCGGCGGGCGGTTTTGAGCAGAATCAGCAGATGCGGGAACAGTACCTGCCTTCTCCGACATCAACTTCGTGGAACGCCGGCAACCCCCACAACAAGGGCGCTGGTATTCGAATGGGCGAGTCGGCGGGCGGTGCGCTCGAGCGAATGCACGACACCTGGTGGACGCCGGTGACGCGGATCCCCAAGAGCGAGAAGGCCTGGGTTTTGGTGGTCGAGAAGAACCTTCCGGGAACGATTTTCGTGAACAAACACGCCAAGCGCTTCACCAACGAGGCGGCCCCTTACCTGGAGGTCGGGCTGGCGATGTACGCCGGCGATGCGGTGCCGGTGTGCTGGATGATCTTCGACGCCCGAGTGCGCCATCAATACCCAATTGGGCCGTGTGCACCTGGTTATGCACAGCCCGACCACCGCATCTCTCGCCGACTTCGCGAGGAATTCTTCACCAAGGCGGACAGCCTGGATGCGCTCGCCCAGACCCTCGAGCTGGACGCCGATGTGCTGCAGGCCACGGTGACCCGGTTCAACGGGATGGCCGTCAGCGGTGTGGACGAGGACTTCTGTCGTGGAGAGAGCCTGGCCGACCGGTACTATGGCGATCGACGCGTCAAGCCGAATGCCAGCCTCGCGCCCATCGTAAAGGCGCCCTTCTACGCGATCCCGGTGTACCCGGGCGACCTGGGCACCAAGGGCGGCCTGGTCACCGACGCATCGGCCCGCGTGTTGGACAAAGACGGCGCGGCAATTCCGGGTTTGTACGCCGCGGGCAACTGCTCGGCTGCGGTCATGGGCCCCACCTATCCAGGCGCGGGTGGTACCATCGGTCCCGCGCTCACTTTTGGCTTCTTAGCCGCTGAATCTGCAGCCGAACAGGCCTGATCTTGGAGCTCCCATGACCTCTCCCATTGGATTCCCCCGCGGCTGGTTCGTCGTGGCCTGGTCCGACGATCTGACCGTCGCCGAAGTGAAGCCCATGCGCTACTTTGGCCAAGACTTGGTGTTGTTCCGCGACGCGCTAGGTGAGCCTGCGATCCTAGACGCCTACTGTCCGCATCTGGGGGCCCACTTGGGTCATGGCGGCGAGGGGGTCGACGGCACCGTGAAGTGTCCGTTCCACGCTTGGCGCTTTGACGGAACGGGTCGCTGCGTCGACATTCCGTACAAGAAGAGCAAGATCCCCAAGCAAGCCAAGGTTCGCGCCTGGACCACGATCGAGAAAAACGGCGCCATTTTCGTGTGGCACGACGCCGATGGCGGTGCGCCTGATTGGGAGGTTCCCCCCATCGAATGTGTGGGAAGTTCCGGGTGGACGCCTTGGTCGAAGAATCAGGTCCAGATCGCCACCCACCCCCGCGAAATTGTCGAAAATGTGGCGGATAAAGCTCACTTCCCAACCGTTCATCGCACCCATGTCAGCGTGTTCGAGAATATCTACGACGACCATCGCGCCACTCAGCACACAGTGGGGGTGGCCACGCCTCCCAAGGGCGGCGAGGACCGGTTCGACATCACGGCCACGTACCATGGCCCGGCCTTCCAAATCTCTGATATGAAGGGCTATTTACACGCCACCCTGTTCTTGGCGCACACGCCCATCGAAGAGAACCTGCTCGATCTGCGTTTTGCGGTCGCGTTAGAGCGGAGCGGTCCAAAGACCGACGACTTCTCAAAGCTGTACGTCGAGAACCTTACCTTGGGCTTCCACGAAGACATCGCCATCTGGGAGCACAAGGTGTTCCGCGACAAGCCCAGGTTGTGTGACGGAGACGGGCCGCTTGGCAGGCTAAGGCTCTGGTACAAGCAGTTTTATCG
>JAACDH010000049.1 GCA_009936995.1 Rhodobacterales bacterium | reverse complement strand
GTCGTCGACAGCCGGCGCCTCAGTCGTATACACGCTCAGTTTGTCTTGGACGGCAATGACGTTCGCATTCGTGACATGGGAAGTACCAACGGCACCTTGCTCAACGGTGAACGCATCGAACGCAGCGCTGTGTTGCCCGAAGACGAAGTCACCTTGGGTTCTGTCGTCATCACCATCCACGATTTTGGGACGCTGCCTCGCCGCGTGCGAGGCGTCGAACGCCACGAGCGATTCCTTTCGTTGGTGTCAGACGAGATTACGCGGGCGCGTACGTTTGGTCGGGGCCTCACCATTCTCATGATCCGGAGCTTGGGTGGGCGCGGGATGATCAGTCGCTGGGTGCCGCGTATACAGTCGGCGGTGCGTGTGGTCGATCAGATGGGTCTGTCCTCGCCGGACACCATCGAAATCCTCATGCCCGAAAGCGATGTCGGCCGCGCGATGAAGTTCGCCCAAGAGTTGTTGAAGGACCGACACGACAACGAACCAGCGTTGGCCTGTGGTGTGGCCGCTTACCCCTCCCATGGCTCGAGCGCGCAGGACCTGAGTCATGCGGCTTACGAGGCGCTGGGTGGAGCCTCTCTGGCCGTTCCCGTCGCCGCCTGGCGGCCCGATCCGAAAGCGGATGACGTACCGGAGGACGAGCTGGTGGTGGACGATGCGGCCATGCGCCGCATCTGGGCCACCGTCGACCGGATCGCCAACAGCAATATCATCGTCCTTGTGGGCGGTGAAACCGGTGTGGGCAAAGAGATCATTGCGCGAGGGATTCACGAAAGGAGCTCCCGTCGAGCGGGGCCCATGCGGGCGATTAACTGTGGTGCGATTCCTAGAAACCTCCTCGATAGCGTGTTGTTTGGCCACGAGAAAGGTGCGTTCACGGGTGCGGACCGGCGGCATCAGGGCGTGTTTGAAGAGGCCGATGGTGGCACCGTTCTTCTCGATGAAGTTGGAGAGCTGTCGGCGCCTGCACAGGTGGCGCTGTTGCGTTTTCTAGAGACGCGAATGGTACGTCGGGTGGGCAGTAACAAGGAAATCAAGGTTGACGTTCGCCTGGTCGCGGCCACCCACCGCGATCTGCGCGAGATGTCCGAAGCAGGAGACTTCCGCGAGGATCTGTACTATCGCCTTAATCAAATGGAGGTCCTCGTACCTCCGCTGCGGGAGCGTAGCGTCGAGATTGGCCACTTTGTGAATTACTTTATACGAGAGGCCAACCGGATTCACGACCGGAAGGTGCTGGGAATCACGCCCGATGCGCTCACCGCACTAGAGGGCTACCTTTGGCCGGGCAACGTGCGGGAGCTTCGCAACGCGGTCGAGCGGGCTGTCGTGATCACGCTGTCCGATTACCTCACCCTCGACGACCTGCCCCAGACCATTCGGAGCGCGGTTCAAGGGCGCAGAGGCTCGGGACTACGTCAGAACACCGACTCGATCAAAATAGCGGTTCCAGCCACCACACAAGAGACGGCACAACAAGGGACGGCGTTAAAGGAGCGGCTGACTGAGATGGAACGCGAGCTGATAGGCGCCGCTTTGGTGGCCACCTCCGGAAATCAGACCCAGGCCTCCGCGCTGCTTCAGATGCCGCGGCGAACACTCGTGTTCAAGATGAAGGCCATGGGGTTCGGGAAAGGCCACCTGCTGGGCGTCTCGCCGTGGACGCCAGCGTTCGACAACAACGGGAATCGGCTTGGGCTTCGGGAGCGACTCGATGTGCTTGAGCGGGAGCTGATTGTAGCCGCGCTCCAAAGAACCGGTGGAAAACGTCGAACCGCGGCAGACCTTTTGCAGATCCAGAAGCGAACGCTGGACCTGAAGATCGGTCGTTATGGGTTGTGAGCAAGATGCGCACGTCCTGTGAGTGGCGCGCAAGACCTTATGTGCTTGGTTATCAGCGAGTAATTGAATTCCGTGGGCTTACTGGATGCGGTGATTGCTCGATTTTCCGATTATCTGGGGTGAGCAAGTCGCGCATCTTGCTCTAGTGAGCAACTTACGCAGAGCAAGGGGCGATAGTTCCGCTTTGCCGGCATAGGCTGTGTTGGCACGAGCCTTGCATGTCGGAGGATGTCCGAGGTTTGGAATTGCATTGCGGCAAATGGCCGTTGCGTTTCCGATTGTCATTTTAGCAGGCAACAGCTCGAATACCTCAGTTGTGCCTAGCGGCGCGCAATCTAGATCTCTTCGTTGGCCCGCAGAGCTGATTGTGCGCCGCCCTGCGTTTTGGCGATGACCTATCGAGGCCGATTTAGACAGGCGAGTGGAATCATCCATTGCTGGGGCAACTCGGCTCAAAAATACCGCGACGTACAGGCAAGTTTACGATAGAATGAGCAGCGGATACGCGGAGTGACGCGGGTCTACCATCCACGGAAAGAAACATGCGCCTCTCATCTCTACTTCTCGCCTTGGCAATGGTGGGTTGTTCTGGAAACGGTAAGCCCGGTTTGGATTCAGGTGAAGAGACCGTAACCGATACTCCCACCGACACCCCTACAGGGACGGGTACGTCCACGGGCACGAATACCGGGACGGGTTCTGGAACGGGAACTGGCAACACGACGAGCACGACGACGAGCACGACGACGAGCACGACGACGAGCACGACGACGAGCACTACGACAAGCCCCACCACCTCAACCGAAGGCAGTGGTGGAAGTGGCGGAAGCGGTGGCGGGTCCGGTGGTAGCGGCGGTGGTTCCGGTGGCTCCGGTGGTTCCGGTGGTTCTGGTGGTTCCGGCGGTGGTTCTGGTGGTTCCGGCGGTGGTTCTGGTGGTTCTGGTGGTTCTGGTGGTTCTGGTGGTTCCGGTGGTTCCGGCGGTGCATCTGGTGGTTCCGGCGGTGCATCTGGTGGTTCCGGCGGTGCATCTGG
>JAACDH010000365.1 GCA_009936995.1 Rhodobacterales bacterium | reverse complement strand
GACACCGACGACGACGGCGACGGCATCCCCACCCTGACGGAAAACACCCAGAGCGCCGGCCCCAATGTCGACAGCGACGCACTCGTCAACTACTTGGACACCGACTCCGACAATGACGGCTATCTCGACAGCCTCGAAGGTATTGTCGACACCGACGGCGACGGCGATGGCGACTGGCTCGACTTCGACTCCGACGACGGCACCGTGGCCGATGTCACCGAGCTCAACCTCGACACCGACGGCGACGGCGATAACAACCGCGTCGACGACGACGACGACGGCGATGGCGTGCTCACCATTCTCGAGGACGTGAACGGCGACAACAATCCCAACAACGACCACACCGACACTGACGGCGTCGTCGACTTCCTCGACGACGACGACGACGACGACACCGTGCCCACGTTCCTCGAAGACGTAGATGGCGACGGCGACTGGTTCGATGAGGACACCGACACCGACGGAACGCCCAACTTCCGAGATGGCGACGACGACGGCGACGGCGTCCGCACCGCCGACGAAGACCTCAACGGCAACGGCGCACCCCTCGACGACGACACCGACAACGACGGCCTGCCAAACTTCCTCGACGACGACGACGACAACGACGGCGTCCTCTCCATCGACGAAGACATCGATGGCAACGGCTCGCCCTCCAACGACCAATCCGATGGCGACGGCACCGCCGACTACCTCGACGACGACGACGACGATGACGGCATCCCCACCCTCGCCGAGATCTCCGAGGCCACGGGCCGCGACCGCGACGGCGACGGCACCGAGAATTACCTCGACACCGACTCCGACGATGACAGCTTCCTCGACAGCGAAGAAGGCGTCACCGACTTCGACGGAGACGGCATCTCCGACTACGTCGACTTCGACTCCGACGACGACTCCGTCCTCGACGCCGACGAGCTGCACCTCGACTCCGATAGCGACAGTGCCCAAGACCGCAACGACACCGACGACGATGGCGACACCATCCCCACCTTCGACGAAGAGGCCGACCCGGTCGGCGATGCGGATGGCACGCCCAACTACCTCGACACCGACTCCGACAACGACGGCCGATCCGACGACTGGGAGTGGAACAGCGCGGCCTCGGTCACCAAGGACCAAGACGGCGACGGCAACCCCGACTACGTCGACACCGACTCCGACGACGACACCGTCCTCGACGTCAACGAGCTGGGGGCCGACAACGCTTCGGTCGACACCGACGGCAACGGCCTCATGGACCGCCTCGACTCTGACGACGACGGCGACAACATCCCCACCGAACTCGAAGACGTCAACGGCAATGGCACCCCCATGGACGACGACACGGACGTCGACGGCATCGATAATTACCTCGATAACGACGACGACAACGACAACGTCCCCACCATCGACGAAGACCCCAACAACGACCTCAGCCCGCTGAACGACGACACCGATGGCGATGGAACGCCGAACTACCGCGACATCGACGACGACAACGACGGCGAGCTCACCATCACCGAAGACCCCGACGGCGACGGTCAACCCATCAACGACGACACCGATGGCGACGGCACGCCCAACTACCTCGATGTCGACGATGACAACGACGGCATCACCACCATCGAAGAGACTGCCGAGTCCTCGTACGACTTCGACGGTGATGGCACCCCCAACCACCTCGACACCGACTCCGATAACGACGGCTGGGAAGACGCCCACGAGTTCACCGTCGGCCCCAGCCGGCCCGACTTCGATGGCGACGGCGCCCCCGATTACGTCGACTTCGACTCCGACAACGACTCGGTCCTCGACATCGACGAAGAGGGCGGAACCAACCGTCCCCTCGGAGACCAAGACACCGACGGCGACGGCGATGAGAACCGCGTTGACACAGACGACGATGGCGACAACATCCTCACCATCGAGGAAGAGAACGAAAACGTCGACGGCAATCCGCAGAACGACGACTGGGACAACGACTCCCTGTTCGATTACCTCGACGACGACGACGACGGCGATAATGTGCTCACCCTCGACGAAGACTTGGATGGCGACGGGGACCCCCGCAACGACAACACCGACGGCCTCGACGAGCTCGACTACCTCGACACCGACGACGACAACGACGGCGAGCTCACCATCACCGAAGACCCCGACGGCGACGGCCAGCCCATCAACGACGACACCGACGGCGACTTCGTCCCCAACTACCGCGACATCGACGACGACGGCGACGGCATCGCCACCTTCATCGAGACCGTGCAAGCCTCCCGCGATCACGACGGCGACGGCACCGAGAATCATCTCGACACCGACTCCGACGACGATGGTTGGGACGACAGCCACGAGTGGACCGTCGGACCCAGCCGCCCCGATTTCGACGGTGACGGCTTCAACGACTTTGTCGATACCGACTCCGACGGCGACGGTATCTTCGACTTCGAGGAGGGCTCCAGCCTATTCCCCATCGACACCGCCGGCGACGGCGACGAGAACCGCGTCGACATCGACGACGACGGCGACGGCATCCCCACCGACGAAGAAGAGACCAACGCGGTCAACGGCGACCCCCGCGACGATGACTACGACAGCGACGGCATCCCCGACTACATCGACACCGACGACGACAACGACGGTGTGCCCACCGTGCTCGAAGACATCCTCAACACCGGCGACCCCCGCGACACCGACAGCGACGGCGACGGCATCCTCAACTACCTCGACACCGACGACGACAACGACACGGTGCTCACCATCGACGAGGACTCCGACAGCCCCGGCTTCCCCAACGACACCGATACCGATGGCAACGGCTTCCCCAACTACATCGACGTCGACGACGACGGCGACAGCATCGACACCATCGACGAGATCGACCCATTCACCTTTGTCGGTCCGGAGCTTTACGACCACGACAGCGATGGCCTCGACAACTACATCGACGCCGACGACGACAACGACGCAGTCGACACCTTCTGCGAGCGTCTATTCGGCGTCGACCACCTCCGCACCGACACCGACGGCGACACCATCACCGACGGCGTTGAGTGGTACAACTTCCTGTACGACATCGAGCCTATTCTTCCGCCCCTCTCCGACCTCCAAGATGTTGGCGGTGGTAACACCGGCTTCGCCTGCATCGACCCCTGGAATCGCGATGGCGACATGCTCATCAACGCCCTCGACAGCGACGACGACGGTGACGGCATCTTCACCTTTGATGAGTTCACCGGAGACATCGACTGCTTGGCCGGTACCGGACTGCTGGCCCCCGACGGCATTCCCAACTACCTCGACTACGACTCCGACGGAGACGGCCTCGAAGATTCCAGCACCGGCGACGGCACCGACACCGTCGACGTCAACGGCGATGGCTACACCGGCGGCGACGGTTTCCTCGACTTCGATGGAGACTTCCTGCCCGACTACCTCGACTGCGACAACACCGGTTGCGCCGGCGACAGCGACCAAGACGGCGTCAACAACTGCGACGAGGCGTCCCTCTGCGAACTCATCGACCCGCTTTTCGTCGAGGACCTGAGCCCCGAAGACTGCAGCGCCGATTCCGACTTTGATGGTGACGGCGTGCTCGACGGCGACGAAGTGGGCAACCCCGCTGCTCCCAATGACACCGATGGCGATGGCATCCCCGACTTCGCCGATGCCGACGACGACGGCGACGGCGTCGATACCCGTGTCGAGCTGGGCCTCGAGTGCCCCGGCGGCGAGGACTGGGAGTTCGTCTTCGATCCGGACCCGTTGCTGTTCGACTGGTTCTATCGCTGTGACGATGGCTCCTACCTGCTCGATGACTTCCAGAACACTGACGAAGACACGGGCAGCGCCTGGCCGCTCGAGCCCGATGGAATCCCCGACTATCTCGACACCGACGACGACGGCGATGGTCGCCTCACCCTCGACGAAGGCGACGCCGATGACGATGGCGATGGAATCGTGAACTACCTCGACTTCAACGACTTCGACGGCCCGCTGGCCGACGCCGACCTCGATGGCCTCTCCAACGAGCTAGAAGACGAACTAGACCTCGACCCCTACTCCGCAGACTCCGACGGGGACGGCGTCCCTGACGCACAAGAGGTCGGTGACCCCAACGCGCCCACCGACACCGACGGCGACGGCATCATCGACGCCCTCGACGCCGACGACGACGGCGACGGCATCGACACCAAAGACGAAGGCAGCTCCGACTCCGACTCCGACGGCACCCCCAACTACCTCGACACCGACTCCGACAACGACGGCATCCCCGACGCCCAAGAGTCCGCCACGGAAGACGCCGACTGCGACGGCCTCCCCGACTACCTCGACGCCGATCACACCGACGGCTACTGTGACGGCACCGGCGCCCAGGACACCAACACCATCAAGAACGAGGGCTGCGACGGCTGCTCGAGCACTCGCGGTACGGGCGGCGTAGGCTGGTTGGGTCTGGTGGCGCTCATCGCCCTGCGACGTCGTCGGGCCTAAGGCTTCTGGGGCGAACAGCTCCACGACGAAACAAGCGCTAGCACCCCACCGGGTGTCTAGCGCTTTCGTTTTGGGGGGGCTGTCGGCGGGCTAGAAATGGTTGAGCGGCACCACTTCGGGGACGGCGTACTCGGACCACATGGCGCCGCGCAGGTCGCCCACCGCGTAGCCGGTGGCTTGGTCTTCGGGGTAGTGCTCGGCCAGACGTGCGGAAACATCATCGGAGAGCTCGGCGCCGTGGCACTGAACGCAGGGACCGTCCACCGCCAACGGCTTGACCACGCGGGCGTAGCGCTTGCCGTCCACCGAATCGAACCGCTTGAAGCCGGTGACCCCCTCGGCCTTGACCGGCTGCTTCTTG
This sequence comes from Rhodobacterales bacterium, assembly GCA_009936995.1. Classification (GTDB taxonomy): domain Bacteria; phylum Myxococcota_A; class UBA796; order UBA796; genus JAACDH01. Next base: position 5,454 of record JAACDH010000365.1, on the reverse strand, counting down.
AGCCAGGCTTGGACCCAGTCGGGGCCGGCGTTCTTGGGGTTGCGCAGCCTGATCGAGGCGCGCCCGAGGGAGACGCCGCTGGTGGTGGTCATCTGCTCGGCGAGGGCCGGGGCCACCGTTCGACACATGTCGACCGTAGCGGGAGTGTCGCCAGACTTCAGCGAGCCCCCTAGAGCCCCCTTCAGCTTGCCACCAAACTCGGCCAGCGCGGTGGTCGCCGCCTGCATAGCCACGGTGTCGGCCTCGGCCGAGCGGGACAGGTTGATCAGCCCCTTCACGAAGTCCTCGCCCACCGACATCTCGACCTTACGGCCGATGATCCGATTCAGCGGGTTGTAGCCGAGGGGAATGTCGTCGGTCCAGATGAGCTGGTAGCCTTTGTGATGAAGACCGGCATGAGAGGGCTTGAGGCCCTCGAAGGTGAGGTCGTAGGTGATGCCATCCGCGTCGACCGAGGTGAGCGTAATGTCGCCCACACCCATGATCGGCCCCTCCCAGTGCATGGTGTGCCCTACCGTGTGAGGTTCACCCGTAAAGGTCCACTGGATGTCGGCGTCGAGCTCGGTGTTCCAAGCGGTCCATTCGGGCCAGGTACGCAGATCCGACATGTAAGCCCGGGTTTGGGCGACGTCGGCTGGGGTGGTGATATACCGCTCGATGTGCAGTTCTTGGGGCAGAGTCAATCCGAACCCGAGAATTCCGCCAGCGGCGAGGCCAACAGACAGGGCGATGCCCCACAGTGCGCGATTCATGTGCGTTCTCTCGTTGAAGTCTTGGGGATATCCCGTTGGCGTCCCGAGGTGTCGAAGGTGTGTCGCGTTTCGTCACCTTGACGTGCGAGACCTCCTTGAATGGGTGATAGGCTTCTCAGGAGGTCCGCCGTGAAAATCGCCGCACATCCCCTCATCGTCGCCGCGGCCCTCGGGTTGCTCGGTCCCACTGTGCTCGAACAAGACGATCTTGGCGTGTCCGAGTTCGATTGCATCGACTGCCCGCACCAAGACGACGCGCCCAGCGCCCAGCAGATGGCCGACCTCGAAGCCGAGTGGACCACCGCGCGCCTTGCAGTCGGTGAGTAAACTCGGCTCCGCTTCGCGGATGAGCAGACTCCGCTAAACATGTGGCGCGACCCATTGCTGCCAGAAGCCGAGGGGCCGAAGGCCGGTGGCGTTGTTGATGACCTTTCCACCCTTAAACAGGTACACGGCGGGAATGCCCTGAACCGACAGCTGTTGTGCGTGTCGCTTGTGCTGCTCGGTGTCGACCTTGGCCACAATCAACCGACCGGCGAACTCGCGCCCAAGCTTGTCGAGATGCGGTGCGAGGGACTTACACGGGCCACACCAGTCGGCATAAAAGTCGACGAGCACGGGTACGGGACTGGACCGAATCAGCCGATCGAGCTTGGCGTCGTCGACCTGGATGGGCGCGCCTGAGATCTGCAGGTTGGCCTTGCAGTGTCCGCAAGCGGGGTTCTCGCGGGTGGGTGAGACGCGGTTGAGTCGCCCGCAGTCGGGGCAGACAAAGGTGTGGGACATCGGAGCCTCCTAGAATGAGAAGGTGTGCACGGATGATGAAGACGGAAAGGGGAGCCTAAAACCAGCCGTGTAAATGCCAGCGACCCGTATGCAGATCGCGGTAGACCCACGCGATGCGTCCATCGGCCTCGACCACCCAGTAGTCGCGCTTCCAGGTTCGTTCGATGGCCCACCACTCGCCGGACATTCGCTCGGGCCCCCGGCTGCGGACCACACTGACCCAGCCGCGCTGGGACAGGTGGACTTGGTGGAGTTGGGGACCGCGAACCCGCACCTGGATGGGTTCGGGGCGCGGTAGGAGCAGCGCTGGACGCGGCCGTTGAGCGCTGGGCTCCCAGGCGTCTTGGACCTGGACGGGGTCGTCGCTGTGGATACCGGCGGGGATGGCGCCCAAGGCGGTGAAGGGCAGAGGCGGATGTGGGTTTTGCGGCGGCCAGCTGCGGGGGCGCCAGGCCTCTTCGGGGCGCCAAGCGTCGACCAGCTCGACCCCATGCACGGCGTCGTCGCCGAGGTGGTCGGCCAGGCGGGCGAGTAGATCTGGGAGCGGCTCGGTGGCCTCGGTGCGGTCGGTGAGGCCCGGCTGCCAGCCGTTGTCGGTGGCCGATTCACATACGGTGATCAGCATCTCGTCGACCGGAGCTTCGAGGCGCACATCTTCGAGGCGCGAGCGGATCAGCCGTTCGAGGGTGGCCGGATTGCGGGTGGCCCGTCCGACGCGAACGGGCAAGACCATGCGTTGTTGCTGTATATCGCCGCGATTTTCGAGTCGGAGAATGACCTGAATTCGGACCGCGGCTTGGTCTTGTTCGCCCAGACGACGACACAGCTGAGCCAGCAGTCCGGGCAGCGCGAAGTGGAGCTGTAGGGTGGTCTCGGCACCGGCCAGCCGCGCCTTGGCCGTAGGGCGGCCGTCGAGATGGTCGCCCCAACCGACGTCGGTGTCGCGGGGGTTCTGGCCCCGAGCGATGCGGCGAAGGTGTACCCCCTCGGCCCCAAATCGACCGGCCACCGAGGCGGCGTCGAGGTGGGCGTACTGGCCGATGTCTTCGACACCCACGGCCCGCAGCGACTCTTGGAGGTAGAGCGAGGCCCGCAGCGCCGAGAGCGGCAAGGGCGCCATGAGGGCCCGAGCTTGGCCCGGTTGGACCACGGTGTCGCCGTCGCGGTGACGCGCCAGGGCCGCGGCGCAGACGGGGTCGGCGGCCAGGGCGATGCGGCATTCGTGGCCCAGGTTGGCACACAGCTCGCGGGCCCGGCGCACGATGCCGTGCTCTCCGCCGAACAAGTGGGTGGTACACGACACCTCGAGGACCAGCTCGTCGGCCCAAGGCGCGCCTACGCGGTCGGAGAGGGCGGTGAAGGTACGCACCAAGGCACAGCGATCTTCGTGCTCTGCAGCGGGCTCTAGCGCCTCGATGGCCACACCGGGGACCAGCGCCCGGGCCGCCGAGGCGGTCATGCCCGACACCAGCCCCTCGCGACGGGCCGCCGGGGTGAGCGCCACCAGCCGCATGGCGTTCTTCTGCTCGGCGATGAGGGCCGCCACCTCGTTCGCCTCGTAGCCACAACGCTCTAAGCGAAACGCCGGTAGATGTACCACCAAGTACCGCAGTCCACTGCTGGCTAGGACCAAGGGTCGGCCTGGAACGGGCGGTCTTGGAGGGGCCGCTGATGCCCGGAACGACCATTGCGATCTCGAAGCACCGACACCTGCCCCCGGCCCGTTTGCAGACGAATCTCGGCCGGCACATCACGCACCGGGTACTCGCTCAACACCACCCCGGTGCACTGCCCGCGCTCGGCCGCACGAGCCCACTGGTGGCCGCCGGCTCGACGGGCGCCCTTTTTTCCAGGCAGGCTAGAAATCACCAGGGAGAAGCAGCCCGATCGCAGCAGCTGTTCGGTGGCCCAGATCTCTGGGTGGGAGCCGTTGGCCGGCGGTCGGACCACCAGCAGTCGATCGAGATCGATGCCGTAGTCGGCCGCGGCCGGCGGATAGAGCTGCCGGAGGGGATCGACCCAAGCCACCGCCCGACGCTGCCCTGTCACCTGGGCCGCCAGCTGCAGCGCCAACTGCATTCGGCCGCTTCCCGGGGCACCACAGATCTCGACAATACCGGGACAAGGCAGACCCTGCACCAGATCGTCGATGAGCTGGACCCCGGTAGACGCGCGACGCCGATGAACCGGCGTTCCCCCTTCGAGCGCTCGGATCTGCGCGCGCAAAGCCTCTAAAGAGACCGCGCTCGTCTGCCCCATTGTGGATTCCTCTGACGACTCCCTGCCGCATACTGAACATTAGTTCAGTGTGCTCGCCTGTGTCAAGATATGCTTGTACCCCGGACAGTTTCTGGCCCCCTCACCGGTGATTCCGATTCAACCCAACGCCCCACAGCTGCTCAACTGGCTCCGCGCCCAGACGCCCAACATGCTCAACACCCTCGAAGCGTTGACCCGCATCGAGTCGCCCACCTCCGATCCAGCCAGTCAAACACCGATGTTCGCCGCACTTCGCACGCAGCTCAACGCCCTGGACTACGACGTCCGCGTCCTTCCGGCCGGTGCGTCTGGTGGCGCCCTCTACGCCCGTCCACGGATGCGCTCTCCCAACGGAAACCAGCTGATTCTCGGCCACGTCGACACCGTATGGGCGCACGGAACCCTCGCCAGCATGCCCTTCGCCATCGACGGCGACACCCTCACCGGCCCGGGAACCTACGACATGAAGGGCGGCATCGTGCAGCTGCTCTGGGCCCTTCAAGGGCTGCGGCAACAAGGTATGACTCCCGCATTCAACCCAATCATCCTCCTCAACTCAGACGAGGAGATTGGCAGCCCCCACAGCACCCATTGGGTCAAGCGACTGGCCCGGATCTCAAAGCGCTGCTTTGTGCTCGAGCCCTCATTGGGCCCCTCGGGTAAGCTGAAAAACGCGCGGAAGGGCGTGGGTCACTACACCGTCGAGATCCGTGGACGGGCCGCTCACGCGGGTCTAGATCCCGAGAAGGGCATCAGCGCCACGGTCGAGCTCTCCCATGTGATTCAAGCCCTGCACGCTCTAAACGCCCCAGGCATCGGGCGTGCGGTGAACATCGGCGAGATGTCGGGCGGCACGCGACGCAATGTAGTTCCGGCGGCGGCCACCGCCCAAGTCGACATTCGGGTGATGACCCGCGCAGACGAGATCGTCGTCAACACCGCCATCGCCCAAATCTCAGCCACCGTGCCCGGCGCTCAGGTACGTATTCACGGGGGATTCGTAAAGCACCCGATGGAGAAGACGCCCGCCAGCCAGGCCCTATGGCGGTCGGCTCAGCAGGCCGCAAAGCAGCTGGGAATACCCATCGAGGCCGATCTCGCCGGGGGTTGCAGCGACGGCAACACAGCAGCCCTGTTCTGTCCCGTACTCGACGGCCTCGGAGCGGTCGGCGGCGGCGCCCACGCGCGCACCGAGCACATGTCCGTCCAGAAGATGGCAGAGCGAGCGGCACTCCTGGCAATGCTGCTCTGCGCCTGACGCAAGGTTATGAGCAACGCTCACCACCCCGGCGATGCAGCCCCAGGAGCCGAGAACGTGTCTCGAACCCTCATTTCCTACGTCCTGCTAACCCTGATGGTGGTGACGGGCTCCCTGCTCACCTTCTCGCTCGAGCCGCTCACCGGACGCATGGTCACCCCGTTCTTCGGCGGCGCGATCCACGTGTGGACGGTCTCGGTGATGGTGTTTCAAGGCCTACTCTTCGCGGCCTATCTGTATGCCCACTTCATCGCCCGACGCATCGGCATCTTCCACCTGGCCGTGGTCTTCCTGCCGTTGCCCTTCCTGCCCCTGGCCATCTCGGCGGTTCCCCATCCCGAAGCGCCCATTCTGCCGCTCATTCGTGATCTACTCGCCGGCGTAGGCATGCCGTTCTTC
>JAACDH010000364.1 GCA_009936995.1 Rhodobacterales bacterium | reverse complement strand
GTTCGCGAGCGTCGCCTTCAAGAGGGCTTGGTGCCGGTCTACAAGCGGGTGGACACCTGTGCGGCCGAGTTCGAGAGTCACACGCCCTATCTTTACAGCACCTACGAAGAAGAGTGCGAAGCTGGAGACTCACCCACCGAACGGGTGATCATCCTCGGTAATGGCCCCAACCGCATTGGCCAGGGCATCGAGTTCGACTACTGCTGTGTACACGCGGCCTACGCCGTCCGCGAAGCTGGCTACACGTCGGTCATGCTCAACTGCAACCCCGAGACAGTCAGCACCGACTACGACACTTCCGACAAGCTGTTCTTCGAGCCATGTACCCTCGAACACGTCCAGTCGGTCATTGACACCGAGAAGCCCAAAGGCGTCATTCTCCTGTTCGGTGGCCAGACGCCGCTCAAGCTGTCCCATGACATCGGTCCGGTGCTTGGCACATCTCCAGACGCCATCGATCTCTGTGAAGACCGCAAGCGCTTTGGTGACTTCCTCGACAAGCTGGACATCCCGCAGCCCGTGGGCGCCACCGCCGATGGTCGCGACTCCGCGCGGGCCGCAGCGGTAGGTATTGGATATCCACTGCTGGTCCGTCCCAGCTATGTGCTTGGCGGTCGCGCGATGTCCATCTGCTACTCCGATGCAGATTTTGAGCGCGCGTTGGGCGAAGCTTTGGCCACGAGCGAGATGGGCGGCCTGCTCATCGACCGCTATTTGGTGGGCGCACGCGAGTACGACGTCGACGCACTCTGCGATGGCGAGACGGTATACATCGGCGCCATTATCGAGCACATCGAGGAGGCCGGCGTTCACTCCGGGGACAGTACGGGCGTGATTCCTCCCGTGTTGTTGTCCCTCAACGAGCGCAAGCAGATGGAAGACCACACCCATCGCATCGCGCTCCATCTGGGTGTGGTTGGCTTGGTCAACATCCAATACGCAATCCAAGAGGGAATCGTCTACGTCATCGAGGTCAATCCTCGGGCAAGTCGTACCGTGCCTTTCGTCGCCAAGGCGACCGGAATTCAGCTCGCGAAGATCGCGACTCGACTGTGTTTGGGCGAGAAACTCCGTGAAATTGGCCCCTTCGAGCCGAAGGGCAAGGGGCTGTTTTTCGTGAAAGCGCCGGTCTTCCCGTGGGGTAAATTCCCCGGCAGTGACGTGGTGCTCGGACCTGAGATGCGCTCGACCGGCGAGGTCATGAGCATTGGCTGGAGTTTCGGTGAGGCCTACGCGAAGGCGCTGATCGCCAGCGGGATGAAGCTACCCACCGAGGGCGCAGTGTTCTTGTCCTTCCGCGATAGCGACAAGCCCGAAGCGGTCAGTATCGCAGGTGCGCTGAAGCATATGGGCTTCAAGCTTTACGCCACTCAAGGAACCGCGCGGTACTTGGCTGAGAAGGGCGTCGAGTGCGAGACCATGCACAAACACAACGAAGGTCGGCCGGACATCGTCGACCATCTGAAGAACGGTGAAATCCAACTGATGCTGAATACGCCGCTCGGTAAAAAGGCTCAAGAAGACGAACTCGCCATGCGGCTCACAGGGCTGAAGTACGCCGTTCCCTGCATCACCACGCTCTCCGCGTGCAAGGCCGTGGTTAGCGCTCTACGAAGCATGCGCGGAGGCGAGCTCCGCGTCATAAAACTTCAAGAGATCAACTAGGCAAGGTCGCTGAGGTGGCGAATCGCGCTGAGGTGTAGATTCGTCACTACACAAACAGCACCATTCACCACCTAGAAGGCAGTTTATTAAAAGACTAGCGCGCGATGGTGATGCTTACCATTTGGACGGGCTTGCTGACGGTGCCGCTGCGAGAACCCAGGCCCTCGATTTGCTTGACCACGTCCATGCCATCGTTGACCTTCCCGAACACCGGGTGCTTGCTGGGGGTGTCGCTGTTGAACCAGTCGAGGAAGCCGTTGTGAACGGTGTTCACAAAGAACTGGGAGCCGCCGCTGTTGGGACGGCCGGTGTTGGCCATGGAGAGCGTGCCCGCCTCGTTGGTGAACTTCGCGTCGGGCGGGAACTCGTCTTGGATGGTGCCGTGCGGAGGGCCACCGGTTCCGGAGCGACCGCTGTTCGGATCTTTTGAGTGAGGACAGCCGAACTGCAGCATGAAGCTGGGAATGAC
>JAACDH010000363.1 GCA_009936995.1 Rhodobacterales bacterium | reverse complement strand
CGTCGTTCTGGTCGTCGTGACCATCAAGCCAGGAACGGGCATACCGACCATCGAAGACGTGGCGTGGTCCGTCAATATTCCATCCGGTCGTTTTCAAGGCGCTCATGTGCTTGGGTCCTCTGGGCGTGTGAGACGTCGAAATGCTCACGAATCTGCTCACGATAATCGTCTCGCTGCGGCTCACGGTGGCGACCCGAAGGGATTTACTCCTGGAGATTGCTGCCCTGCGTCATCAACTGGAGGTCATGCAACGCCAGGGTGCTCGTCCTCGTTTTGATTTGCGTGACCGTGGATCGTGGATCTGACTTTGCCGTCGTTGGGTTGGGTGAAGCAACAGATTCGAGATGCGCGCCGCCTAGGAGTGCCCATGGTTCATCATCCACGACGACGGGATTTTCGGGCAGTTTGGGCAAGGCCAGGAACACCTATGTGCGCTGGATGGCTGGTTGTTCGAGGGGATGGGCATCCGAGGAGTCCCCACGCCGCCTCGCGCTTCCGATTAGAACGGGATCTGTGAGCGTGTGGTGTTGACGCTGAAGCAGGAGGCGTTGAACCACTTCGTGTTTCTGTCGGTCGCACACCCTCGGTGGTCTTCACCACGATTACCGTTCGTCGCCTGAACTTTGGGGGGCACAGTGATGGAGGCTTGAGCCAAAGCAGTACTTTGGGAGCGGTGTGGTGTTGTCCCGGAGCCACGAGGTGAGGAGAGCCTGTAAGGGGCAAACGCCGTGGATGGGGTATTCGCGGAGCACGGGCGTTGGCATTAAACCCTCAACGAAACCGATATGCGTAGAGCCCTCGCATGGCCATGAGGCAGGACTCTGATAAAGAGTGTGCATGCAACCTGATAGTCGACTGACCTGTTGCGCAAGATGGGTGGGCTTGTCCATCTGGCTCTGCGGATGTACCCAACCAACCATCGACGATTTCGACCTATCGGAGTCGGGAACCACCACGTCCACGGGCAGCTCCGACCGCTGGCTCGATATCGCCACCTGGAACATCGAGACCTTTCCCAAGAACAACCTGACTTCCGCTACCGTTGCCGAGTTGATCTTGCGTCTCGATGTCGACGTCATTGCGCTGCAGGAAATCACCGATGACGTCGCATTCCAGCAGATGGTCGACGAGATTCCGGGCTGGGAAGTGTATTTCGACAGCCAGTGGTACGCCGGCCTCGCCTATCTCTACAATACGGATACGATCGACGTGGCTGACAACTACGAGATCTACACCACTGAGCCGTACTGGTCGGCGTTTCCCCGGTCCCCTCAGGTGATGGAGTTTGGGTTTTTCGGGGTCGATTTCATTATCGTGAACAACCACCTGAAGTGCTGCGGAGACGGCGCACTCGACGCCGATGATTCCGATGACGAGGAAGCTCGCCGACTAGAGGCGACCACCTTGCTGAAGGCCCACATCGACACCCACTGGCAGGGAAAACGGGTGGTTGTTGTGGGCGATCTCAACGACTCCCTCATCGACGCCCCAGTTAACAACGTCTTTTTGCCCTTTCTCGACGACGCGGAGAACTATCTGTTTGCGGACATGGACATTGCCGAGGGCGACGCCGCCGATTGGTCTTATCCGTCCTACCCCTCCCACCTTGATCACATTGTCATCACCGGCGCCCTGTTCGCGGATTTCGCGCGGGACAACTCGTACGCGAAGACGATTCTCGTCGATGAGTCCTTCGAAAATGGCTGGCCTGGGTATGAGCGGGACGTGTCGGATCACCGGCCAGTGGTGTTGCGGATTGCCCTGCCAGAAGTCCTACCGGCGCCCTGACACGCATACGTGATCGGCTAAGGAAACAGCTAAGGTTTCACGGTCATCGTTGACCCTCCACAAATGAGAACCGGGGTGGGCACCTCCCGGTATTGGGGTCCGTGAGCATGGCGATGACGTCGGCGAAAGAGACCACGGCGGGCGTATGGAGGCGTTCGCGGAGGACGTAGATCAGACGTCGGTTCCACCACTTCATCCACTGGTGGGGATTGATGCGCGGTCGTTTCTTGGGCGCGAATCGGTCCAGCAGCTTGGCCTTGGCTCGCATCGCCAGCGTCGTCCGAATCAGGGCCGCGTAAAGCAGCGAGAGCACGATGTGCTTCTTCCGACTCCTCAGCTCGTTCATCCCAGAGCCCGATTTGGCACGCTTGAAGAAAAGCTCCACTTCCCACCTCAAACGGTAGTTTTGCCGGTCATCCTCTGCACTAGGCATCGATGCGGGCGCGTTGGTCGCGTACAGCGCAGACTCGCCAGTTTTCGGTGCCGTATGGCTATCCCTCGGAAGTCCTACGGCCGCGGTGGCGACGATTGTCGACCGAGACCGTTGGATTCCAGCCTGCCGGGATTTGTGTCAGGAAGTAGCCACCTACAGAGTTGACCTTTCGCCACAGCGTTGGAGAGGCATCGCCTCGGTCGAACAGCATCAGGGTGTCCCGTAGATCCGTGTCGATTCCGAAAGCATTGCAGTCGGCTTGAGCTTCCCTTGTGACCCGATATTTCAGCAGCTCTCCGGTGAACACTCGGATCTAGGCATGTACCTTGAGTGCCGCCATCGCGGTGTTACGTCGCGTTCCTTTCCAGACGCCGCGGAGGTCATCGTGGACTTTCATCACGGAGGCGTCCGCAGCGATAACGTCTCGGAAGAACGACAATGCGCCAGGCGGCCTCCTATGCTCTCGGCGGGACTCCTCGACAAATCGGTTCAGCCACCACGCCATCAGGCGGGTGAACTCGGGCGTGAGCCGGCTCCAGAAGGAGGACCGGGCCAAGCCAACAGACGTGGTCTCTCGTAGAAGCTGGCCAAGCTGTGAGATGGCGGTGGGGCCACGAACGACAAGCCCGAGCACTGTGACCATCCGCAGTGCATACGCGTCCACCTTGCCTTGCCGGCGCACGACGCCAAGGACTCGGGTCAGGCGGCGGGCCTCCTGTGGTGGGCACAATCTGGTCAGTAGGTTGGTTGTCGCGTTTCGGAGTTCGGGGGTCACGGGAATCGCCGGAGTTTGGTGATGATGAGGACGCCGGAGTTGGTCAGTTGTGAGTGGTAGATGACGTGACTGCATGAATAGGAATGCCGAACACAGGCCCGTATCGGCGTAGCCCTCGATGAGCGCCTGGGACACCCGCTCAGAACCTTCACGCTGTGCGAAGACGTCAATGGCCCCTTGTTGAAGCTCATGAAGCAGAGCCTTCCCGATCAGGCGGAGCCATTTGCACAGTTCGCCAAAGCACCCAAGCGACGCGGCGAAGCGGGTTCGTGAGCACCGACGAGCGCGTCGACCCGTACCTTCCAACACCGCAGGCGTACCTCGGGCACCGCAACCCCCGGCCACCCGGGCTACCTTAGCCCTATGACGACCGAAGAACTCTACAGCACCGTCGTACTGGTCGGCTTGGCGATTGCCGCGGTCACAGCGCTTTTTGGCCTGTTTGTGACCACGCCGTACGGTCGCTTCGAGAACAAGCGACTCGGACCGACGGTGCCGACGCGGTTGGGCTGGGTGCTGATGGAGGCTCCGGCACTCACTTTCTACGCCTTCTACCTGGGCACTCCGCACGCCTTCGAACCCGTTCCGCTGCTGTTTGCCGGCATCTGGACCCTGCACTACGCCAACCGGCTGGTCGCCTTTCCCCTGCTGATGCGCACGCGAGAGGGCAGCCGCATGTCCGTGAGCGTCTTCGCGTCGGGATGGGTGGGCGTGCCGCTTCACGCATGGCTCTATGCCACCTGGCTCGGCGAACTCGGCGGCCTGGATGCCTCGTGGCTGTCGTCGCCCCGCCTCTGGTTCGGACTCGGGCTCTACGGTCTGGGCTATGGCCTGATCCTCCACCCCGAGCACGTGCTTCGGCAGCTCAGGGCGTCGCGCACGGTCGCAGACGACGACGGCTACAAGATCCCGTACGGCGGCGGCTTCCGCTGGGTTTCCTCGCCACACTACCTGGGCGAGATCCTGGCGTGGACCGGGTTAATGGCCGCGACGGGATGTCCTGGGGGCCTGTTCATCTGGGCCATCACCCTCGCGAACTTGGTCCCGCGGGCGGTCGCCACACATCGATGGTATTACCGCCACTTCGAGGACTACCCCCGCCGCCGCAAGGCGCTCATCCCCTTCCTATTGTGAGGACACTGTGCCTGAGTCGAACCACCAGAGCTTCCGAGAACGCTACGGTCCGACGGCCATCGTGGCGGGGGCCTCCGAGGGCCTGGGACGGTCATGGGCCGAGGCCATCGCCGCAAGAGGCGTGAATCTCATCCTCATTGCCCGTCGGGCGGACAAGCTCGAGGCCACAGCGGAGGCGATTCGAGGGCGACACGGCGTGACGGTGGAGGCCGTTTCCATGGACCTGGGCCAGCCGAACCTCCCCGCCGAGCTCGGTGCACTGCTGCGCGCGCACGACATTGGACTGGGCGTGTACAACGCCTGCTACTCGCGCATCGGCCCCTTCCTCGACGTCTCCCAAGAAGACAAGCTCGCCATGGTCGACGTCAACGTGCGCGGACCGCTCCTGTTCGCACACGTGCTCGCTCCCCACTTGGTGAAGCGCGGACAGGGCGGCCTGGTGCTGATGTCCTCCATGTCTGGCTTTCAGGGCACCGCGATGGTCGGCACGTACGCCGCCACCAAGGCATTCAACACCGTACTCGGCGAGACCCTCTGGGAGGAGCTTGGACGGCACGGCGTAGACGCTATGGTCTGCGCGGCCGGTGCCACGACCACCCCGAACTTCCTGGATGAGACGCCCGAACATCGACGCGCCATGGCACGCCCGCTCTCCTCCGACGAGGTTGTCGCCGAGGCCATCGAGCGGCTTGGGCACACCCCGACCGTCATTCCGGGCTTCACCAATCGGCTCGCACAGTTCGTCTTCGGACGCCTGGCGACGCGGACCGCAGCCATCCGCTTCCTGTCCCGCACCACCCGGAAGATGTACTCATGACGGTACCCCTCGACGGACTCACGGCCGCTGGAGTCGGCCCGCGTGTGCTGATCCCCGGAGGTGGGGGCTACCTCGGCGGCTTTCTGGTCTCCTCCCTGCTGGAGCTTGGCTGTGAGGTCCGCACCCTGGACGTGGTGCACGGGGACCTGCCCGACGGTGTCGACCAGCGGATCGGCGACATCCGCGAGCTGGACACGGTGATCTCGGCGGCTGAGGGGGTCGACATCGTGTTTCATGCGGCGGCCGTGATCGAGCTGGTGGGCATCGCATCCAAGACCGTTCGGGAGCGGGCTTTCGGCGTGAACGTGACCGGGACCGCACATGTCATCGAGGCCTGTCGTCGTCAGGGGGTGGGGCGCCTGGTGCACACGAGCAGCGCCAACGTCTGCATCGACGGCGAGATTCTCGAGGCGGACGAGTCGGCTCCCTACGCCGAGTCCTTTGTCGATCTGTACGCCGAGACCAAGGTCCCCGCAGAGAAGGCCGTGCTCGCCGCCGACGGTGAGGGGCTCAGGACCGTGGCCCTCCGACCCGGCGGCCTGTGGGGGCCGGGCACTGGCGGCTTCATGGTGACCAGCTTTCTCGCGCAGCTCGACAATCTGGTGGCGCTGATCGGCGATGGCACAGCGGTCGTCGACAACACCCACGTGCACAGCCTCGTCCGCGCCGAGCTACTCGCGGCTCAGGCGCTGCGAGACCGCCCTGAAGTCGTGGGAGGCCAGGCCTACTTCGTCACCGATGAGGAGCGTCTCAACGGCATCGAGTGGTTCCGACCGATCGCAGAAGGGCTCGGCTATCCCTGGCCAACCCGGCGCATCCCCGGCTGGCTGATGTACGGCATCGGCTGGGCCTCGGAGGTCACTTACCGATTCGGCGGACCCAAGCCCACCCTGACGCGCATTGGCGTTCTCAAGCTGGTTCGCGGAAGCTCGTTTCGATGCGACAAGGCCCGAGCTGACCTCGGCTACGCACCGCTGTACACCCGCGACGGCGGAGTGGCGCTACACTTGGACGACTACCGACGCGCGCTGGCCGCGACCAAGGGGACGGCATGAAACTCGTCGCGGTATGCTGGGATCCGACCCAACGAAGCCGAGCGGTCCGTGGCGAGCAGTTTCGGGGCGCGATCTCCGACCAGCTCCTCGCCGCTGGCGTGCAGCAGCTGTTCCTCCAAGTGGCCGACGAGCATGCGCGCGTGCGGTCGCCCAGCCCGTTTCCGCTCTTTGGGACCAAGCCGGTGGCCGTGGTGAACGCCTGGGCCTCGGACCCCATGCCCGTCATCGCCATTCTCGAGAGCGCTGGCTACAAGGTGGCCGCGTGGCCCGCCGAAGAGTCGGTCTACAAGGACTACGGGGACAACGCCCACAGCGGGCCGCGCACCTGGCCGGACGGAGCGCGCAGCCCGGGCATCACCGTGGTGAGCCTGCTCGAGCGACCGGCCTCGCTGGATCGCGACGAGTGGATCCGTCGCTGGCACGGCGTGATGTCCCCGGTCTCCGAGCGCATCCAGCCCCGGACACGCTACGTCCGCAACGTGCTCGAGGCGCCGCTGACCCCCGATGCTCCTGCCATTGAGGGGCTCGTCGAGGAGTGCTGGCCCAGTGGCGCGCACCTGACCAATCCAATGCTGTTCTATGGCGCAGGCGGACCGGTAGAGCTCGTACGGAACATGGCGGCCATCATCCAGGCGGTCAGTCACTGCTTCTGGATCTGGCGCATCCAGTCCGTGGTCATGAGCGAGTACTTCATGTTCACCCGGGAGCCGACCAACCCCTAGGTGCGCAGCAGGCGCCACAGCGCATCCCTCGCGCCGTGACCCCGGTACGCTTGGCTAGCGACGCGGCGGCGCGAAGCTCGTCAGGTTGATGCCATCGACGGCCGCTACGTACTCTTCAATGCTGGGCGTGCGGCCGAGAATGGTCGACAGTACGACGACCGGCGTGGACGCCAGCAGGGACTCGCCCTTCTTCTCGTCGCTGTCGGCCACAACACGGCCCTGGAACAGTCGTGTGGACGTGGCCATCACGGTGTCGCCCTTCGACGCCTTCTCTTGGTTGCCCATGCAGAGGTTGCAGCCGGGACGCTCGAGGTAGAGCATGTTCTCGTACTCGGCGCGGGCCGTGGTCTTCGGCGCGGTATCGTCGAACTCGAAGCCGGCGTACTTGGCCAGCACGTCCCAGTCGCCCTCGGCCTTGAGCTCGTTGACGATGTTGTAGGTGGGCGGAGCGACGACGAGGGGCGCCTTGAAGGTGACGGTTCCCTCCTTCTTCTCGATGTTCCGAAGCATCTGCGACAGGATCTGCATGTCGCCCTTGTGCACCATGCAGGAGCCGACAAAGCCGAGGTCGACGGTCTTCTTCGCGCCGTAGAACGAGATCGGGCGGATGTTGTCGTGGGTGTAGCGCTTGGACGGGTCGTCGTTGTGCACGTCTGGGTCGGCAATCATCGGCTCGACGATCAGATCGAGGTCGACGACGAACTCCGCCGAGTACTTGGCGTTCGCGTCGGGCATCAGGGGCGGCTTCTCACCGGACCGAATTTCAGCGATGCGCTTATTGGCCATGTCGATCAAGCCGCGCAGCATCTGCTTTTCGTTGTCCATGCCGCGATCGATCATGAGCTGGATGCGACCTTTGGCGATCTCGAGCGATTCGATCAGGGTGTCTGGCTCGGAGATGCAGATGGAGGCCTTGGACTTCATCTCGGCGGTCCAGTCGGTGAACGTGAAGGACTGGTCGGCCAGCAAGGTGCCGATGTGGACCTCGATCACGCGCCCTTGGAAGACGTTGACGCCCTCGAAATGGTCCAGCATCTGGGCCTGGGTGGCGTGGACCACGTCGCGGAAGTCCATGTGGTCCTTCAGGGTGCCCTTGAAGGTCACCTTGACCGACTCGGGAATCGGCATCGTGGCCTCGCCGGTGGCCAGGGCCAGCGCCACGGTGCCAGAGTCCGCGCCGAAGGCGACACCCTTGGACATGCGCGTGTGCGAGTCACCGCCGATGATCACCGCCCAGTCGTCCACCGCGAGGTCGTTGAGGACCTTGTGGATGACGTCGGTGAGGGGCTCGTAGGACCCCTCCGGGGAGCGGGCCGTCACCAGGCCAAAGCGGTTCATGAAGCCCATCAGCTTGGGGATGTTCCGGCGGGCCTTGCTGTTCCAGACGGACGCGGTGTGGCAGCCGGACTGGTAGGAGCCGTCCAGGCTGGGAGACACGACCGTAGCGGCCATCATCTCCAGCTCCTGCGAGGTCATTCCACCGGTGGTGTCCTGGGAACCGACGATGTTGACCTGCACGCGCGCATCAGAACCGGCGTGGAGCACGGTGCCCGGGGTCACGCCCACTGCGTTCGCGTTGAAGATCTTCTCCACCGCGGTCAGGCCCTGGCCTGGGTGAGAGATCTGTTTGGAGCTGGCGTACACGACCGGTGCCGTCACGCCCAGAATGCCCGCGGCGGTGGTCTGCAGCTTCTTGCCGAAGACGACGGCGTAGGAACCCTTGGCGCGGATGAACTCCTGCTTCTGCGGGGTGAGCGCGGAGCTGATGTCGGCCAGCTCTTGGGTGCCGTCGTGGTTGTAGAGCTTCTTGGTGCGCGTGTTGATGGTCAGCACGGTGCCGGTGTCGATGGAGAACACCTGCTCGAGCACGAACTCACCGTCCGCGTCCACGATGGGGTTGCCGTCCGCGTCTAGGCTCTTGACCCAGTTCTTCAGGTCGATGCCGATGCCGCCGGTCACGCCCACAGTGGTCTGGAAGATGGGGGCGAGGCCATTGGTGCCGCCGACGATGGGGGCGATGTTGATGAAGGGTACGTAGGGGCTGGCCTGGATGCCGGTCCACAGAGCCACATTGTTCACGCCGGACATACGCGAGGAGCCGACGCCCATGGTGCCCTTGTCGGACACCAGCATCACCCGCTTGTTGGGGTGCTGCGCCTTGAGGTCGAGCAGGACTGTCTGCTTGGCCTTGTCGTGCTCGAACATGCACTGCCCGTGGAGCTCGCGATCGGAGCGGGAGTGTGCGTCGCTGCCCGGGGAGAGCAGGTCGGTGGACACATCGCCGATGGCGGTCACGTAGGTCACGACCTGGACGGTCTCGTCGATCGGGGGCAGCAGTGTGAAGAACTCGGCCTTGACGTAGCTCTGGAGGAGGTCGGTCGCGAGCGCGTTGCCGGCCTTGTAGGCGGCTGCGAGGCGTTCGGTGTCGGCGTCGT
>JAACDH010000362.1 GCA_009936995.1 Rhodobacterales bacterium | reverse complement strand
GGGCGCACCCGACCAGGGGCGGCTCGTCTCGCCATTGGTGGGAAGAGGACCGCCGGTGCCGAGGACAGCGAGTTCGCCTAGCGGCAGGGGCGCGTTGAGGGTGACGGTGCCAGCGTCGACGGCAAGAATGGTGCGCACGCCGACCAGCTGCAGTTCTTCTATGCCCTTTTCCGCCGCACTGAAGGTGCCATCTCCGAAGGGACCGAAGGCGCCGTTGTAGTCCACGAAACTGCCCGTTTGGCGCAGCACTCGGATCTCGTCTCCGGCCAGAGCGGTGGGCCAGAGGGTCCAATCCTGGGTGCTGTCTTTTGTCGCGAGGGCGCCGCCGTAGTCCGGCACCACGTCGCCGCCAGTTCCAACCAGGGGGGTGCCCAAGCAGTCTGCTTCGACCAACAGCAGCAGCTGTCGGCTGGGCTCGCCGGTGGGGACCGCGTGACCGGGCCCCACGTTGGTGACCGTGGCGTTGACCACCCACGTGTCCGCTTCGAAGCGGCCGGTGAGCGAAACCGTGGTCGCAAGGGCCAGCATGTTGCTGTCGGGGGTGCGTGGGCCTACCCAAGAATGGTGTCGAACTGCGCCGGGTGGACGGGGCCATCCCGACGCGATGCCGATGCTGGCCGGGTTGAAGACGTTGAACAGATCGGCGGAGTTTCCGGCCTCGGGATTGGGTGGCATGTGGCAGGAGGGACAGCCGATGTTGGGGCTCATAGACCCTTCCTCCCATTCTGCCCAGGTGGTGTGAATAGGTAGGGTTTCGCCGGGCCATCGCTCCGCGTCTAGGGTCTGCCCGGGAACCAACACGGCCTGGTCGAGCTGATGGCATCCGGCGCAGAGGCTGCCATCTTGGAAGTGGTCGCGTTGGACGGCTCCCATGACCGGGTTGGGCACGTCGTCAAAGGGGCCGAACGTAAGTGGGATGGGCAGGGATAGTGGTGGGTTGGAGAGGTCGCTTGGGCGCACCAAATGAAGGCGTCCGGCGACGCCGGCCGGAGCGTTCAGGTCGATCGACTCTACGTGATGACAAACGTCGCAGTGGACACCGAAATCGTATGCACTACCCGTGGCTTCGAGGAGATCGCGGCCACCTGTTTCACCGTCGATTCCGGGCGCGTGGCAGTCCGCACATGCGCCGGTGGCGGTGGCAATCACGTCGCACGACGAGCTCTCGCCGCAGTCTACGTTCAGGTCCGGGAGGGTGCCGCCGCCCAAATAGCACCGAGATGCAGCGGCACGGGTGCCCGGCTCCAAACCCATCCACCACTGTCCACCGGCGTTAGCGCACGCGGATTCGGTGACCAGATCCGAGGCGGTGCCGGCGTAGACGTCCTGAACCCTAGGGTTGGAGGCGGTGGTGCGGTGGGGGGACGCATACCAGTCGTCGTTGAGGGTGGTGTGGCAATGTGCACACCGGCTGGTATCGGCTCGATCGTCGGGGGTGCCAGGATGGCCAAACACGAAGTCGGTGTTGTCCGTGGGGCTGAATCGGGTGAGCCCGATGCTGAGATCGTTGCGGTTGACGGGGGTGAATCCCGTACGTGCGTCGGGGTGGCTGGCGAACGCGACGACGTCATCTAGGCCCGGAACCGATACCGGTAGCCAAACGCCACCATTCTCGTCGGTGAGATATCGCTCGTCGAGTCCGCCGATGCCAACCGGGTAGTTCGCCAACACCTCGTCATCGAGGGTGAGCACCAAGTACACTTCTTCGCCCAGCTCCACCGCGGTGTCGGTGGTGAGCGTTGCGTTCGGAGGGGGCGTGGACGCTGACGTCTGGTCCGGTGGATCGGATGGGCCACACGCCAACAGGGTCAAGATGAGCAGTAGCATAGACCACACCTCGTTATCGACCCGTACTGTACGCGCCGCCCTGTTCGGGGATGAAGCCCTCGTCGGCACCCTGGTATAGGTATCTCACGACTTTTGTGAGGCCATCGTTGACCGTGTAAACGTTCATGGCGGCGGCGCGTTTGTGCTCGGGCATCCAAGCATATCCAGAGCTGCCACAGGTGTGAATGGGAACCGCTCCGTTCGAGAGCTTTAGGTCGACCGTAAACCCGTGGTGCTCGTGGCCGTGAACGATCCAGTCGGGCCGTTTTGCCGCGCCTTCGAGAACATCGATGAGGGCTCGGGCGTTGCGGAGCCCGTGGTGGTCGCCGTCGTAGATTTCGCCGTGTCGGTCGAGCACTGGATAGTGCAGCGCCAGCACGACCGTCTGGGTAGCGAGGGTTGGCTCGTTCAGGGCCGCCTTTAGATCATCCAGTTGGTCTTGGGGGATCGCGCCAGAGGCCTGCAGCATCTGTGGATGGTTGGGATCGAGCCCGAGCACCGTGAGCGGGCCCTGGTCGATGCGGGTCATGGCTTGCTCGCCAATGCCCATGTATGGCCCGAACAACTCGCGGATCCGCTGTGCCTTCTGTGCCTCGGGGGTGTAAACGTCGTGATTTCCCGGAATGACAAAGGTGGGAAGCGTTTCTAGTACCGGCTTGAGGGCGTCGAAAGCGGCCTGGAACTCTCCACTCAATGCCTGAGCCGTGAGGTCGCCGGTAATTAACACCAGGTCTGGCGCCAGCTTGACCAAGTGCTGCACCAACGCGTCTTGCACAGCGGGCTGGAAGTGATGTCGCCGTCCGCGAAGGTA
This sequence comes from Rhodobacterales bacterium, assembly GCA_009936995.1. Classification (GTDB taxonomy): domain Bacteria; phylum Myxococcota_A; class UBA796; order UBA796; genus JAACDH01. Next base: position 912 of record JAACDH010000362.1, on the reverse strand, counting down.
AAGATTGGCCGTGCCCAAAATCCGCTTGGGTGTCATCTCGCCAAGGGTGGGCGTCACTTGCCAGTGGATATCGGTAACATGAGCGATTCGCATGAAGGCCTCAGGCCGCTTTGAGTTTCTTTCCGGCGGGAAGTAGGGCATACACCAGCGCCCCTAACGAGGTGAGGGCGAGCAGGAGGAGCAACAAGAGGGTGTTGAGCGGAGGACGGTTGGTTTCGATGCGAATCCGCTGGGTTTCGTCGCCGGCTCGCAGCTGGGCGACCCCAGGACTTTCGGGGGTCCAGCGCACCCGACCCAGGCCATCGGTGATGCCGATGGCCAGCTCTTGTTCACCCCCGAGGCCGGGGCGATGAACCACGCGGACGGTCTCTCCAGGTCGGGGGCGACCGTCGTTGTGGTGGACTTCGATGACCACCTCATCGCCTTGCATTGGTGCGGCTGTGGTGACGATCGCTCCGAGCGTGAGGTCTGCGAACAGGAGCCAGATCATAAGCTACCCGCTTCGCGAAGACCGCGGTTGCCGGCCACCCAGAGCAGCATCAGTCCGGTGAGCGCAGCCCGAACGGCGTCTGCAGGGTTGGCGGGAACGTCGGGCCAACCCCAGAGGGCAGCGCCGCCCGCGACCACCGTGAGCCCTGCGAAGACGGTTCGCTGAAGACCACCACTGCGGTGTGCATTGTCGGCACTCACGAGGGCAATTCCAGCGGGCAGCCAACCGTACAGGAACCATTCCTGGCTTCCATGTCCGGGGCCCGCGAACCAAGCTACGGCCAACACCTCCAGCGGAATCGGGAGTCGGGGAGAAGCACGTTGCGGTAACGCTACCGCGGCGGCCGCTGCGAGACATAGGAGGACGACACCGGTTCGCCACGGATCCGTGGTGGGCGCCAGATGTGTCTCGTATTGGGAGCC